>JAUWGD010000026.1 GCA_030606585.1 Dehalococcoidales bacterium
AGTCCCGGCTTGGCTACCAGCACCCGTATCTTTTTTCGGCTCATAAATAGTTACTCCCAAGTTTGTTATCCTCCACCGCCACCCCGAGATTCTTCAGTCGCTCCGCTCCCTCAGAATGACAACAACGAAATATTACTCTCCTTCTTCCCTTGGCTGGACGAGTTCGACGAGGACGCCGTTGAGCGACTTAGGATGGAGGAAGCCGATTTTCCCGGCCACCCCTTCTCTCCCCTGTTTATCAATAAGCTGGACTCCCTTCCCCTCCATCGCCTCTAAATCGGCATCAATGTCATCCACCTCCAGGGCGATATGATGGAGGCCTTCGCCGCGCTTTCCCAGGAACCTGGCCACGGCGCTATCGGGTCCCATCGGCTCAAGGAGGTCAATCTCTACCCCTTCTCCCAACCTGAAAACAGCCTCGGTTACCCTCTGGCAGGGGGCTTCCTCAATGTCCGCCTTTATCCCCAGCAGACGCTCGAACAATGCCACGCTTTCTTCCAGGTTATTAACGGCAATGCCGATGTGGTGGACTTTCTTTATCATTATTTCTCCTAAAATATCTCTAAAAAATGAGGGATTCCCTCTGCACGCCGAATACCTCACGGAGGGCGTCGCAGATTTCTCCCACGCTGGCGTAGGCTTCCACGCACCGGATGAAAGCGGGCATGGTATTCTCCGAGCTTTGGGCGACCTTTTTCAGGTTTTCCAGAGACGCCGCGACAGCAGCGGCGTTACGTTCTTTTTTCACTTTATTCAGCCCGGTTACCTGCTTTTTAGCTTCAGCGGAGTCGACACGCAGAATCCCTTTAATTTTTGCATACGGGGTAACGTATTTGTTCACGCCGACGATAACTCTCTCTTCCGCTTCCACTTCTTTCTGGTAGCGGTAGGAGCTTTCCTGGATTTCCCGCTGCTGGAAACCCTTGCCGATGGCGGCCAATGCCCCGCCGAGAGAGTCGATTTTCTTTATATATTCCTCCGACGCCGCGACTATATCCTGGGTCAGTTTCTCCACCATCCACGCCCCGCCGAGCGGGTCTACCGAGTCGGCCACGCCGCTCTCGCTGGCCAGCACCTGCTGGGTGCGTAAAGCCGTGGTAACGGCGTCTTCCGAAGGGGTGGCATAAGCCTCGTCGTAGGAGTCGGTATGGAGCGACTGCGTGCCGCCGAGTATAGCCGCCAGCGCCTGAACTGCCACCCTGACGATATTATTCAGGGGCTGCTGGGCGGTCAGAGAACAGCCGGCCGTCTGGGTATGGAAACGAAGCATACAGCTACGCGGGTTTTTCGCGCCGAATCTTTCCCTCATAATTTTCGCCCAGAGAATACGGGCCGCCCGGTACTTGGCTACTTCCTCCAGCAGGTTGTTATGAGCGTCGAAGAAGAAGGACAGCCGTCCGGCAAAGTCATCGACGTTCAGTCCCCTATCTATAGCCGCCTGCACGTAAGCGATACCGTCGGCCAGGGTAAAGGCTATCTCCTGCACCGCCGTTGAGCCAGACTCGCGGATATGATAGCCGCTGATGCTGATGGTGTTCCAGCGGGGGAGATTTTCACTGCAATATTCGAAAATGTCGGTGGTAAGCCTCATGGAGGGGTCGGGAGGGAAAATATAGGTGCCCCGGGCGATATACTCCTTGAGGATGTCATTCTGGATAGTGCCGTCGAGTTGGGCGGGGTCGACGCCCTGCTTTTTAGCCAGAACGATATACATGGCCAGCAGTACGGGGGCGGTGGCGTTAATGGTCATGGAGGTGCTGACCTTATCCAGGGGTATATCTTTAAAGAGGACTTCCATATCCCGCAGCGTATCGACGGGTACGCCCGCTTTGCCGACTTCGCCGCGCGCCAGGGGGCTATCGGAATCATAGCCAATCTGGGTGGGCAGGTCGAAAGCGACGCTGAGTCCGGTCTGTCCCTGCTCCAGCAGGTAACGGTAGCGGCGGTTGGATTCTTCCGCCGAGGCAAACCCGGAGTACTGCCGCATCGTCCAGAGTCGCCCCCGGTACATGGTGGGTTGAATGCCCCGCCCGAAAGGATACTCCCCCGGATAACCGGGTGATTCTTCAAGTTCGATGCCCTGAAGGTCTTCGGCGGTATATAACGGCTGAATCTTAATACCCGAGGTAAGGTTGAATTCAGGCTGCCTTTTCGGGAAACGCTTCAGGGCCGGCTCAAGAACATCCTTTTCCCACTTTTCCCTGCGCTTGCCGGGCATTACTTCCTGTCTCCCCCTGATTGTTTCCTGCGGCAGTTCTCGCATAATCCGAAGATACCCACATGCCTCAACTCGGCCTGGAATTTATAATCGCGAAGCAGAATATCCTTGAGCGAAGACAGGGTCGATTCATCGATATCAATGACCTTCCCACAGTCCTGACAGACCAGGTGGTGATGGTGTCCGCTCCCCTCGGCATGATAACGTATGCGCCCTTCTCCCAGGTCAATCTCATACACGAGACCGAGCTTTTTCAACAGCTCCAGGGTGCGATAGACAGTCGAGATATTGACATTGGGGTACTTTGCCGCGACCTGAGCATAGATTTCCTCGGCGCTGATATGGTCGTGGCTGCTCTCCATCGCCGAAAGAATCATCATCCGCTGGGGTGTCAGCCGGTATCCCTTCTCGATTAGCCTCTCGGTTATACCGCCCGTATCATGCATATCGTGCATTTGATATTCTCCCTTGAATACTTCTCTATACTTAAAAACAATAACAAAACCAGCGAGCTATTACAACTACGCGTGGTGATAGGGTTTGACAGGTAGAACCATGACGTTCGAGTTGGCTTTCGGGGCCTGCGCGGGCTATCCGCTCCGGAGGTTGCGGAGAATTTCACCGAAGCCGGGTCTTTTGCCATACATCAGCAGATAAGTTCTGAAAATTTTGATGGATAAAAACAAAACCCCGATGACCGATAGCGCCAGCACCGCTATACTGACCGCCAGTTCCCAGGCAGGAATATCGCTTACGCCCAGCCTCAACATGACTTCCACGGGAGCGGTAACGGGGAAAATGGTCAGGACTGTCCAGATTGGACTTTTAGGGAACATCATCAGTAAAGATGAGAACCAGAGGGGTACAATGGCAAACATTGAATAAATCAGAGACAGCTGCTGTCCTTCCCGGGCGTTGGGACTGATGGCGCCGACACCCGCCGAAAGCGCGGCGAATAATAAAAATCCCAGGACGAAATAGACTACCCCCAGAACGAGGAAATTGCCCGGTATCTGTATCGTGCTGAAAAAACCGCCGAAAGCGGATGAGGCAAGGTTCAGCAGGAGTGGTGCCGAGACCAGCCAGACAACCACCTGCACCAGCCCGGCGACACCCAGTCCCAGGACCTTACCGGTGAGCAGTTGACGTGTGGAAACAGAGGACAATAATACCTCGATAAGGCGGCTCTCTTTCTCCTCTCCTAATCCCTGTACCATATAACTGGCAAAGAAATTCAGGGAGAGGGCCAGCAGCAGGCTGAAAATCCCGGGAATAATAAGATTCCCGAATCCACCCTGCTCGGTGGCCACGGCGCCGGTTTCGTCAAGTCGGGTTATCATTAGATACAACGGGGCCTGGACGAGTTCAATTGTCTCCTGAGGCACGCTGCCTGATAATATATTACTCGTGATGAATTTCTTAATGGCGGCTTGAGTGGCGGGGGGCGTTTCCAGCTGTTTTTCCAGGGTATAGCGGTTAATTACTCCCATTGATGTGTAAGGCGATGAAATAACGAAATATTCCGAAACATCGTCCTCAAGCAGGGCAGCGGTCGCATCATCCTGCGTATCGTAGCGAACCAGCTCGATAGGCCCCTGAGTGGTATATCCGTCGAAGCCGCCGACTTCATCAACATACCCGATGGTGGTTGTTTCTACTTCCGGTGGCTCGATGATTGCCGATATCAGATGGACGACACCTATAGCCAGGAGAGCCAGGACCGGTACGATAAGGGTCATCACGATGAATCCGGTCCGCTTTATCGTGTGCAGGAATTCGTGCCTGAATATCAGGAGCGTCTTATTTTTTATTTTTACCCACCTCTTTCAGGAATATCTCGTTAAGTGAAGGAGTGGCCATTTCAAAACGATTGATGACCATGCCGCGGCTTACCAGTCGCTCCAGGAGCTGTTGAGGGGTCGTCTTTCCATCCAGCAGCAGTTCGACGTAGCCCCTGTGCTGGCGCTTCTCGGTTACCCCGGGCACATCCCCAAGTTCTCCCTCAAAGTCCAGAAGGACCGAATTGCTTTTATACCTTGACTTGATTTCAGCCAGGTCACCGTAAAGGACGGCGCGTCCATCATTAACCATCAGGATACGGTCACAGAGTTCCTCCACCTGGTTCATCTGGTGGGCGCTCAGGATTACGGCTTTACCCTGATTCCTCAGGTCAAGGCACATCTCTTTCAACAACTCGGTATTTACAGGGTCGAGGCCGGAAAAGGGCTCGTCCAGGATAACCAGTTGCGGGTCATGGGTGATAGTAACGATGAACTGGATAATCTGCCCCATGCCCCGGCTCATTTCCTCAATTTTCTTTCTCTTATTGGATAACATGCCCGTTCTTTCGAGCAGTTCGCCGGCTTTTTCTTCTGCCGAGTTCCTATCCATACCCTTGAGGGAGGCAAGATATATAATAGTTTCGAGTACTCTCAGCTTTTTGTAGAGTCCTCTTTCCTCAGGCAGGTAGCCAAGCTTATTCTGGGTAGCTTCACCAAACTTTTCGCCGAAGATGGTCACCTCGCCGGAATCCGGCCTGATGATGTCCATCATCATCCTGATAGTGGTAGTCTTACCCGCGCCGTTAGGACCAATCAGTCCGAATATCTCACCCTGAGTGACCGAGAAAGACAGGTCATCAACGGCGACTTTATCGGCGAAGGACTTGACTACATGGCTGACTTCAACTGCAAGCATTGCAGGAACACCTTTTCAACCTGGTATTATCGTATATCATCATTTTCCTGTTATGTCCGCCACCATGAAACCCAGCCCCAGTTCCTTTAGTTTCTCCGGTGTCGGTATGCCTTCCTTCGTCCAGCCGCGCAGGCTGTAATACTTATCGAGGAACTCGTCCTGGTGACTGACCATCTGTCCCTCGCCCGGGGCCTGGCGGGTATGGAGCGGCTCTTTGCGTATACGGTCAGGCAGGGTATCCTGCTTCCTGTCGAAACCTTCACGCACGTTGAAAGCCCTCTCCAGGTTAAACATGCGTTCGCCGACCTTATTGAGATAATCATTATCCGCAAAATCGTCAATGCCCCTGGCCGCCGCCAGAAGCTTGCCGAAATGACTGTCGGCCCAGCCCCAGCCGCCGGAAAAACCGCAGGCAATCCCCGTTTCCTTGGAGGCGGTACCGTCCTGATTGAAGATAACCACGTCGGCGTTTTCCTCGGAAAAGCGGTCGGTCGGCCTCGGGAAGGGAGCGCCGAAAATATCCTGGGCGGCATATCCGTAGCAGTGGTTCGCCCCGATATTAGCGGTGACGTAGTTATAGCCCTGTGACTTCGCCCCCCTCGGCTCATAGGCGGGAAGCTCCAGTCCCTTGACGTGTATGGCATAAGCCTCCGAACCTTTGCCGATTGACGCAGCCATCCGCATCGTGCCTTCTGCCAGCATGTCGCCGATACCCTCACGCATGGCTATCTTCTTCACGAGGGCTACCATCGGCTCATGACTGCCGTAGTTTAGCTCCAGTCCGTCGGTGTCCGACTTCTTGAGCAGGCCTTTCTCGTAAAGCTCGTAGGCGAAGCCGATGCAGCCGCCGGTGCTGATGGTATCCAGTCCGAGGTCGTCGCAAAGCTGGTCGGCCGCGATGCTGGCTTCGATACTGTTGCTCTCGATAGGCCCGGTAAAAGCCCAGATAGATTCGTACTCCGGTCCTTCGCTGTGGGCCCCGGCGTATATTCCGGAAGCGACGGTATGCACCTTGCCACAACGCGCCGGGCAGGAATAGCAGCCCATGTCCCCCGTCCTCAGCTTGCGGTACTCCTCCCCGGTCAGCTTCTCATGGTCGATATGCTGTCCGTAGCGGAAATTCCTTACCGGGTAAATACCGATGCCGTTGGTAATATCCTGGGTGGAGGTGGTGCCCCACTCTTTATGACTCTGGAAACCTTCGTTGTTGCGGATAATATTAACCTGCTCTTTAGCCAGCTTTTCATAAGCCTCCGGGTCAGCCAGCTGAATATTACGTTTAGCCGTAACCGCGACGGCTTTAAGGTTTTTTGAACCCAGCACGGTGCCGGTACCGCAGCGTCCGGCGGTCCTTCTGTCGCTGACGATGGCCGCGTACTTCACCAGGTTTTCTCCCGCCGGGCCGATACAGGCCGTCCGGGTATCTTTACCATGGCGTTGGTTCAGCCACGCCTGCGTTTCTTTGGTATCCTTACCCCAGATTTCACCGGCATCCAGAATCTGACAGCCATCGGGGGTCAGGTGTACGTAAACGGGCTTCTCGGCTTTGCCTTCGATAATTACGACTTCGTAGCCGGCGAACTTCAGCCACGCCCCGAAATCGGCCCCGCAAACAGAGCGGGCGAAGGCGCCGGTCAGGGGACTCTTGGTGCACACCATCCAGCGGGAAACAGCCTGCGCCATGTTACCCGCCAGCGGGCCGTTGAGTATTATCAGCTTGTTTTCCTCGCCGAGGGGGTCGATACCGGGAGTCATCTCATCGTAGAGATACCTGATGCCGTACCCCCTCCCCCCGACAAAGTCCGCCGCTACGGACCCTGGAACGGACTCCGTGGCCACTTTGCCGCTGGAAAGGTTCAACCTGAGTAATTTACCGGTGTTTAACGCCATGTTATCCTCCTGAGTAAAACTGAATACATCTATTATAACGTTGAAGTGAAAAATAATCTAATGCCGCGGTATCTTCTCAGCCCCCGAAGATGAGATACGCAAGGTGAACTTTATCGCCGTCCTTTACCGACCTGGCCAGCACATCGGGATAGACACCCTCGCCGTTGATGTATATATTAAGGCCTTTGGCTATTTTCCCACCCCTGGTAAAGAGTCGCGCCTTTAAGCGAGGATAACGCTTAACCACGGCTTCGAGGCACTCGCTTACAGTACCACCGCCGACGTCTATCTGCTTAGTGCCATCGGCAAGGGTCTGTAATAAAGGGGGAATGCTAACCTCGACAACCATATATCTTCCAATCTGATTATAACATTTATGGCCGGTACGGGGTTAATTAAAACGGGCTCAGAATAGCCCGATACCTTAATCTGAACCAGGCTGCCGATAGCGTATAAATCACGATGAATCCCAGCAGGACCATGATTAAAGCCAGGATGAACAGACTATAAACCACGCCGAGTGACGAAGCAGTCAACGGCAAAAACTTCTCGCTGCCGAACCCGGTGATAAGCCCCAGGATATTTATCAGGAGGAATATCAAGACGATACACCCCAATCCGGATAATGAGCCCTTAATATCGGACAGACTGAGTCTGATATTCGAGGCAACACAGATGGAGAGATAGATGAAGACCCAGAACTGCCAGCTGGCGAGGTTGGAAAGCGTAAATATGATTTTTACCAGGGCGAGAGACGAACTCTGGAAGGCGGCCCAATAACTGCCCATCGATTGGCTTTCGCCTATTCCACCTACTTCGAAAATAATGGAATCCCATACCTGGGAACTGTTGGGAATAAGGAAATAAAACGTGGCGAAGAGCACAGCACAACCGAGTATTACCGGCCCGATACCGATGAAGAAATTACCCAGCACCGCCCAGGGATTTGTTTTGCTCCATGTATGAGAAACATATCCCAGCGTCCCCGTAACCGGGTCCGGTTTGAAGAATTTGATGTCCACGATTCTATGGAGGAATATAATGCAGAAAAGGGCATGTCCCAGTTCGTGAATAGGCGTGCCCAGCCATGCCACGAAATAGACCCCCTTGCTCCCGAAAGACCTTTCCAGCGACCTGAAGGTAAGCTGGGAGATGAAATGTATCAGAAGACCGAAAATAAAGACACCCGCGAACAGGGAAGCCATCTGGCTTAATGTGGCAACGACGAGGTCTTTGACAAATTCCAGAGCGGTCATACCGGTTGCATGATATCCGCACCGCATATGACTGTCAAGGACAAACGGGGCGCTGCGAAGTATAATTTACCCATAGCTATATTTCACGAGCCGTACGCGAGCCGGCCGCGATAGCATCTACGATAAGAAGGGGTTCTTTACAGTCGCCGACGGCGTAAACTTCGGGGACTTTCCCCTCGAGGCTCTCCAGCAGTTCGGTATTTTTTATCAGGGGCAGGGCCGGTATGATACTGTCGGCTTCAACGGTCTTGGTCTCCCCTTCCTTAGTTACGAGGGTTAACCCTTTGTCCGTTATCTCCACGTACTCTTTTACCCCGGACAGCAGGGTTACACCTTTCTGGCGGAACCAGGTTAAAAGATATGCCAGACTAACATCCACCATTCCTTCTCCCAGGGTATCGGCTCTATCCACGATGGTCACTTTTCTACCCCGCTTGACGAGGAACTCGCCCAGCTCGCAGCCCTGTATGCCGCCGCCGATGATAACCACTTTCTTCCCGACGGGCATATAGAGATTGGTCAGCCACCTCAGGGTGTCAGGGCTCAAAAATCTCAAGAAAAATTTCAGCCTTTGATGGAGGTTGGCATTGCTGATAACGTTACGCTTGTATATTCCGGGTATCCCCGGCGCCACGGGCAGGCCGCCGGTGGCGAGGATAACCGCATCGGGCTTGATTTCCTCTATCGTGGACAGGTCGACTTTTTCCCCGAGGTTAATCTTTACACCGAGTTCGGTAACCTGCCGCTCCAGATAGCCAACCAGGGCGGGCAGGTCTTCAATTTCGGTTCCCTTCACCATGGCGGCCATCGGGAGCAGTCCCCCGAGCTTGGATGATTTTTCGTAGAGCGTAACGTCGTGTCCTCTCAGGGCTGCCACCCTGGCTGCCTCCAGCCCGGCCGGTCCGCCGCCAACCACCACGACTTTCTTCGTTTTTTCCGCTTTTGTATATGTATTATGTTCCGTCCCCACGTTGGCATTCACGCGGCACCGCCGACTCCCCAGGCAGTTATCGCAGGCCGTGCAGGGGGCGATATCCTCCAGCCTCCCCGCGGCAACCTTGTTGGGGAGTTCGGGGTCGGCTATCAGTCGCCGGGTCATGCCGATAAAGTCCGCTTTGCCCTCCCGCAGGGCCTGCTCGCCGAGCTCAGGGTCGAGTCTGCCGACAACCATGACCGGAATAGAAACGTTATTTTTTATTCCCGCGGCCAGGCGCAGGTTGGCTCCGGCTCCATGCCGACTCCAATCGTATTCTTCAGGGAAGTCTTTAACAGGGAGGGGAGGCTCCGGGAAACAAAACAGCTCGGGGAGATAAGCGGCAACGTGACGTCCCAGCCAGTGGCTCCTCACATGGATGTTATCGGCGCCGGCTTCCTGTAATATCCGGGCTATGCCGCGGCTATATTCAGCCGTCATGCATTGGCTATCATCAATGCCCGCAATCCGGCCGATTTCAATCCCGTTGATACATACCGAGACCGGGAAGTCCTGTCCCAGACGCTTCTTAATCTCCTGGATAATCTCAGTTACAAACCGTGCCCGTCCTTCCATGCTCCCGCCGTATTTATCCTCGCGCCGGTTCCAGAAGGGAGAGAGGAAGTTATGTCCCAGGTGGCTGCTGGCGGCATTGATATCAACCCCCTGAAATCCCGCCTTCTCGGCCCTTACTGCCGCACTGGCAAACTTATCGATAATTTCCTCGATTTCCTCAATGGTAAGCTCCCGGGGCACCTCGTTATGAAAGTCATTCTCCGAACTCATGCTCACCGGCGAGGCCGCTATCGGCGGACCGGGGGAAAGGGCCGTCGGTTCAAAAATTATCCTCTGCCAGGGGCCATCATGGTTCATCTGCATAAAAGTCGGGCAGTCATGTTTGCGAATAACCTCGACCAGCTCGCTGAGGCCCTTGATATATTTATCGTCGTCAATACGATATCGCGGCCTCCAGCGCACGCCCAAAGGGTAATCTATAGTGGGAGACTCGACTATCAGCAGGCCCACGCCGCCTTTAGCAATGCCTTCGTAGTAAGCCTTAATCGATTCGTTCATGTGGAGGTCGTCTTCGTGCCACATGAACATCCCGGCGCCTGTCTTAACTATACGATTTCTGGTCTTTACCGACCCTATGTGAAACGGTTCGAGCAGTTTTTCAAATCGCTTGCCAGCGACCATATACCTCTCTCCTTTTATCTAATACACGCTTGATTACTATAATTAATTTTCCCGGGAAAAGTCAAAAGAGGGTGTAAAAATTGAATAAAAAATTAATTCTATACCCGGGGATGGTGCAGCCGCCTTTTTTTCAACTGAGAATGCTTTATCTTTGCTAAGATAAGCTTAGCTCGCCGTTACATCACCACCAGCCGTACTTTAGTACTTTATTTGGCATTGGACATTGGTACCAGAGCATGGTATGATAAGTCCGTCAGCAAAGGGAAGGAGTGTAAAATCTTTTTTTCAAGGAGGCAGGGTGTGACCTGAAAACGTAAGTAAGACGTGTTGTCTGGGGGACTAATATTGTAAGTATCTGTGAATCTTGCCCCACCCCGTTGATTCCAGTAATTCAAATATTAAACAGTCCAACAGCAATAGGCTGTTTATCAGGTTTTCAATCATTGCTTTCCTCAGTCTTTCCTCCCCACCAGTTCTACGTGATTTGAACTCCATGTCTTTTTAACTACCCCGGTAATTTTCCCCATTTAGCGCTCTTTTTTCCGCGGATAGGGAACGTATGCGCATTAGCTCCCTCTTCAGTTAGATGAAAGGTAAAAGAAATATGCCCGCTTTGAATAATGAGATAGATATAGATAAACAAAGAATATTAAACCGTATCGGTTACAGCGACGATTATGAGCCATCCGCCCGGATAAATTCCCTGGTGGATGATTATATTGAAAATTATCACGACCTTATCGCCCCGTCATACTCGTATAGAATCAGGAACATCGAGTCTGTTGACGGGAATCGTATTGATATCGGCAATTCGCTCGTCCTGGAAAGCAGGAAACTCGGCAGTCTGCTGGAGCGGTGTGAAATGGTGGCCGTTTTTGCCCTTACGATAGGTAATTACCTGGAAGACCTGGTTGCTTACCTGGCGGAGAACGGACTGGTGCTTCAGGCGACCGTACTTGACGCCATCGGTTCCGGTACCGCGGAAAAGCTGGCGGTTCAGATTGAAGGTAAAATAAGGATTATAGCCGGAATAGCGGGTATGGTTGCCAGCTGGCGCTTCAGTCCAGGCTACTGCGACTGGGAAGTAAGCCAGCAGGAGCTGCTCTTCCGTGCGCTGGACGGTGACACGACCGGCATAAAGTTGACGGATAGCATGCTGATGATACCACGTAAATCGGTATCCGGCATTATCGGTATTGGTCTGCCCGGAAATGATATCGAGAATTATAACCCGTGCAATACCTGCTTGAAAAAAGACTGCCCGGGCAGGAGGAGATAGAGTATTAGAGGATGATTCGAAAAGGACTTGAAGGGGGCAGTTATAAGCCCCTTACCCCTGAAGATATATCCAGGATAAACGAAACAGTATTACGCATCATCGAAGAAATAGGTTGTGAGGTTAATTCTAATCCGGCGCTGGTAGCCCTGGAAAAAGCCGGCGCTAACGTAGACAGAGAAAAGAGACGGGTACGGCTATCACGGGATAAAGTACTGGGACTCATCAGCAAAGCACCTTCAGAGGTTACCCTCTGCGGTCGCGACGATAAAAATGACATCCACCTGGGGGGCAGCCGGGTTTACACCGGAACGGGAGGCACCGCCCTCAACATATACAAGCCGGACACCGGCGAGAAATACCCGGCTACTCTGGACGACCTGAAAAACATCGCCAGACTTGTTGACCAATTAGATAATATTCATCTCTTTCTACTGCCCACCTACCCGAACGAACTACCGTTCGAACAGGTGGACGTCAACCGCTTTTTCACCGGACTGGACAACACCACCAAGCACATAATGGGCGGCGTTTATACGTCGGAAGGCGCGCAGCAGGTCATCAAGATGGCTGAGATGGTCGCGGGGTCGCCGGAAGCATTGCGGGAACGCCCGATTATCTCCATAATAACCTGCGTTATCAGCCCCTTTATTATTGACGCTAAGTACGGCGACATGGTAGTCGGCGTAGCCGAGAGCGGCATTCCGGTGGTCTGCCCCGCGGAACCATTGTGCGGGGCGACATCGCCGGTAACACTGGCCGCCAATCTGGTAGTGCAGACGGTGGACTCTCTGATGGGGGTGATGCTGACGCAGGCTGTCAATCCCGGCACACCGGTTATCTTCGGCTCGGTAGCCACCAATACCGACCTCAGGGATTTAAAGTATATCGCCGGTTCGGTAGAGATGGGCTTGCTTAACGCCGCCGGCGCCCAGATGGCCCAGTTTTATAAGCTGCCCTATTACGCCACCGGCGGCATGACCGATTCCAAAACACTGGACTCACAGAGCGGTTACGAATCGGCAATCACCAACCTGCTCTGCGCCCTGTCCGGTTCCAATTTCATCCATGACGGCGCCGGCCTGATGGAGTTCGCTCTGACCGCCTGCTACGAGAAGTACGTTATCGATAACGAAATACTGGGTATGGTAATGAGGGCGGTTGATGGCATCAGGGTAGACGACGAGACCCTGGCCTATGACCTCATCAAGGAGGTCGGACCGGGTGGTAACTTTGTTACCGCCAAGCATACGCGACGCTTTATGCGTAAAGAGCACTATCAACCAACCTTGAGTGACAGGAATAGTCGAGACAAATGGGAGGAGAGGGGCCAAAAAGCTACCTGGGAAAAGGCTGCCGAAACGGTGAAAGCTATCCTGGAAAGTCCTTCAATTAGCCTGCCCGAGCCGGTACGAGGCCGGATATTGTCAGAGATAATTGGTATCGTAGCTTAGTATTTGCGCGCAACCTGAGAGGAGACAGATATGTCCGGGGACATTATCGAAGCGATTAAGGAGAACGTCATCCAGGGGAGAGTAACCAGGGACGACGAAGGTATTGAAGAGGACACAATCGGCCAGCCCGGGGTGACCGAGCTTGTTAATGAAGCGCTTGCCTCCGGGGTAGATGTCTCGGACATAATCAATAATGGGCTCACCGCATCGATGACAGTCGTGGGGCAGAAGTTTGAGAATGAGGAGTATTACATACCGGATATGCTGGCCTCGGCCGAGGCCGTAGGAGTCGCGATGGAGATACTTAAGCCTCATCTGGCTAAAAGTGGAGTCAAACCCAGGGGTAAGATACTCATCGCCACGGTAAAGGGAGATATGCACGAAATCGGTAAAAATATCGTATCAATACTACTGCGGGGGGCCGGCTATAACGTCATAGACCTGGGTAATGATGTTGAAACTCAGGACATCGTTAAGGCCGTCAGAGAAGAGAAACCCGATTTTCTCGGACTATCGGCGCTGCTTACCAGCACCATGGTAAACATGGAAGACACGATTAAGGCGCTCAAGGAAAACGGTCTCAGGGACAAGGTGAAAATAATTATCGGCGGTGCGCCGGTATCGCAGGAATATGCCGAGAGGATCGGTGCCGACGGATACGGCGCCGATGGCTTTCATGCCGTATCCATGATAGAAACTTTGAACGGCGGTGATTGAGTCATCGTTGAACTTCCGCCCGTAGACGGCATATCAGAAGGAGGAGCGAAGTGCCCAGAGAAGGAATTCTGGTTAATAATCCCATAGAAAGATTATCCGGCGAGCAGGTCCGGCAAATTCATGATGCCTCCATCGAGATACTGGACGACCCGGGGTTGCTGTGCTTTAACAAAAACGCAGCCGAGATATTTCAAAGCCATGGGGCCGCAGTTACAAGTGTCTCCGGCAGCGATACTCCCTGCTGGACCGTGAAGATTCCGGAAAAGCTCGTTACCGATGCCCTGGAAAAAGCGCCTAAAACAGTGACGCTGGGAGCCAGAAACCCGGATAATGCCCTTGTTATGAAGGGGGATGAGGCGAAGGTCTTCTTCATTACCGGCTCGGAAACAAATATGTGGCTGGATGTTGATTTCCCGACCTATGTTAATAAGTCGGACCCCAAAAAGGAAATTAAAATACCTGAATTTAAACCGCGGCGCGGCATGGTAGCCGATTTATGCGATTCGGCCCATGTCTGCGAGCACCTGGAGACCGTCGACGGCTATATAAGAACGGTCAACATCCAGGATAAAGACATCACCGAAGATAACAAGGACGTCAACAAGTTCTTCGCCTGCCTGAACAATACCACCAAGCATGTCATGTCCGGCCTCACCACCCTGAGCCAGCTGGATAACGTGGTGAAAATGGCGGAGATGATTGCCGGCGGCCCGGATAAACTCAAGGAAAATCCCCTGATATCGTTTATCACCTGCCTAGTGAAGAGTCCGCTGCAGTTCGTCGATGATACCACCGAGACCTTCATGGAAGTGTGTAAAAGAGGTCTACCCATCGTAGTTTCATCGTCGCCGCAGGCCGGGACCTCCGCACCCATCAAGGAAGCCGGCATCATGGCTCAAATAAATGCCGAGGTACTGGCGGGTATAACACTCGGCCAGCTGGTGAACGAGGGGACGCCGGTACTCTACGGCAGCGTGCCGGTGAGGGCGAGGATGGATACTCTGGGAGATTCCTACGGGTCGATAGAAACCAGCCAGTATAATATCGACTGCGTGCAGATGGCGCGATTTTATAAATTGCCGAACTACTCAACATCGGGCGTAAGTGACATTAAAATACCCGGACAGCAGTCGTCGATTGAGAGGCTTTTCTCCGATATCGTGGTCGCGTTAAGCGGTCCGCAGTTTTTACACTGCGCCTTCGGCCTGCTGGACTGTAACTCGGTATTCTGTCTGCTCCAGGCCGTACTGGATGACGCGCATTTCCAGATGATTAAATTCTTCCTGAAATCGCCGCGTATTAACGAACAGGAGCTTGAAACGGTCAAGAAACAAATAAGGGAAGCAGTGGTAACGCCGCAAAAAATGTTTATTAATTATATCCGACCGGTCATGCGCAGCGGGGAAATCTCACCGCCTTATCCTTTCGAAGGCGACGGCGACAGTGATGACGTCTTCGCTTTAGCCAACGAGCGTTTACAGGAGCTCAGGGCAAAATCCGTGGAACATATCGACCCGGATACCACCGCCAGAATATTCCGGGAGATACCCGGCCTGCTGCCCAGGCTCAACGTCTATAAAGGGGATAAATAACCATGAGCGAAGATATCCTGAACCAGTTGAAAGAGAACGTAATACAGGGCAGAAAAACCCGCGACGATATGGGAATCGACGAAACGCTATCCGGGACGCCGGGCGTGCTGGAGTTGACGGAGTCGGCCCTGAGAAACAACATCTCGCCGGAAGCAATAATCAAGCAAGCTCTTACTCCAGGAATGGATGTTGTCGGCGAAAAATTCTCCACGAAGGAATACTTCATACCGGATATGCTGGCCTCCGCCGACGCCGTCGGGGCGGCTATGGACATACTTAAGCCGCTCCTCGAGGAATCAAAGGTTGAAACCAAAGGAAAATTCGTCATTGCCACGGTAAAAGGTGACATCCACGACATCGGCAAGAACATCGTGGCCATTCTGCTCAAAGGCGCCGGCTATCAGGTCAACGACATCGGCATAGACGTACCTGAGGATAAAATAATTAACACGGTCAGGGAAGAGCAACCGGATTACCTCGGTCTCTCCGCCCTGCTGACCACCACGATGACGGAAATGGATGTTGTCATTAAGGCTTTGAAAGAGAACAACCTCAGAGATAAAGTTAAAGTGCTTATCGGGGGAGCGGCCGTCTCCGACGATTACGCTAAAGAAATCGGCGCCGATGCCTATTGCACCGACGGTTTCCAGGCCATCAAGTTACTGGAAGAGTTTAAAGCTGCCTGAGAATATTGTTGACATGCATTTTATTACATAAAAGGGAGATACTTCATGGCTGGAATTGCGGGAATACTTGGAAATGATAATGGTGAACTCAAGCAGATACTGGAGAAAATAAGCTATCGTGGCCCGGATGAAACGTGGGAAAACAAACAGAGTCCGGTACACCTGGGCTGCCTGGAGTTGAACGTGGGGGCA
>JAUWGD010000116.1 GCA_030606585.1 Dehalococcoidales bacterium
ACATACTTGACATTTGGTTTATTATTTACTATAATAATGCCAATTGGCACATTTATCACCGGGACAAAGGTAATATGATAATAAAGACCAGAGTCTTTGAAATGGCAATTGGAAAATACCATAACCTGTCCGATTTAGCCAAGGCAATGGGACTATCGGTAAGCCAGGTCTATCGCGTACGCGAAGGAAAACGCGGTATTAATGAAAAATTCATCATCGGTGCTAAAAAGGCCTTTCCCGACTCCAGACTCGACGAACTCTTTTACTTTAATGCCGGTCAATCATCGGGAACCCTGATAGAGGCATCTGCTACCAGCCGTTACAACCACATCGTTCAGCGCTTCACTACCCTGGAATTTTAAAAAGACCGAAAAGGGACATCCGGCCTCTAAATTTCTTTACCAGTATCCTCAGGCTCTATCTTGCGTAATGTGTCCATACTGTCCATATGGTCGATATATAATTTCCCGTCCAGATGGTCCGTCTCATGCTCCAGCGCCTGAGCCAGCAGTCCTTCTGCTTTTATCCTGACTTCCTTGCCATCCAGGCCGAGTCCTTTCGCCGTAACCGTTTCCGCCCGGTACAGTTCGCCTATATAGCCGGGGATGCTCAGGCAACCTTCGCTTACCAGACGCTGGCCCTTCCGGCGTACTATCTCCGGGTTTATCAGGATAATATCTTCTTCCTCGGGTATGCCGATAACCGTCACACGCAGGGAGACACCCACCTGATTGGCGGACAACCCCACCCTGCCGGGGTCGGCATGCAGCGTCTCCCGCATATCGGCAACGAGCTTTTTAACCGAACGGTCAATTCTATTGACTGTCTTCGTTTTCTGTCTCAGTACGGGGTCGGGCAATGTCCTGATTGTCAGAACCGCCATAAAGTCTCCTTCGATGAAATTTTTTGGAAAACAGCCATCCTAAGTTTACTGGACAAGCGCCATCGGGTCAATATCTATCGTCCAGCCCTTGGGAAAAGCCATCGGCGATAGAAAAGCGGACAGTCCGGAGCCGCGGAGTATGAGCTGCCATCGGTACCTGCCCCGCAGGCGGTGGATATAAGCCGGGGCGGGGCCGATAATACCGATACCCCCGATGCCCCGCGAAGCACTCTCTTGAATTAATAATTGTTGCACTCTCTCCGCCTCGCGCTGACAGATGGCGTCATTGGTATGTATACAGGTAAGCCGGGCCAGATGGGTAAAGGGAGGATTATGAAATTCACGGCGGTAAGCAATCTCCCGCTTATAGAAAGAAGCGTAGTCGTGTTTAGCCGCCGCCTGAATGGAGTAGTTCTCCGGGGAGAAGGTCTGAACGATAACCCTGCCCCCTGCTGGACCGCGCCCCGCCCTGCCGGCTACCTGACTCAGCAGCTGAAACGTCCTCTCGCCGGCGCGAAAATCGGGCAGGTTCAGGCTGGTGTCGGCGCTGACCACCCCTACCAGCGTTACCGATGGTATGTCATGTCCCTTGGCCACCATCTGGGTGCCGATGAGTATCTCCGCCTCTTTATTCCGGAACTTTCGTAAAATCACTTCGTGAGATGATTTGCCTGCGGTAACATCGCTGTCCCAGCGCATTTGCCGGGCGCGGGGAAAAGTAAAGCGCGCTTCCTGTTCCAGCTTCTGGGTGCCGATTCCCAGGAATTTTAACTGCCGACCGGAACAGTTGGGACAGACCTGCGGGACCGGTGTTTTATAACCGCACTGGTGACAGGTCAAAACATCATCGGCGATATGGTGAGCCAGTGGTGCTTCGCAGCGCCGGCAGCGCAGCACGAAACCGCACCGCCGACACTGAATAAACGTTGCGCCACCACGTCGATTGAGAAAGAGTATCACCTGCTCCCGCGCCGCGATGGCTTGGTTGATTGCCTGCGAGAGAGACCGACTGAAAATGCTGCGGTTGCCCGCCTTCAGTTCCTCCCTCATATCCACCACTTCTACCTGCGGCAGGGCCGCCCCGACGCTGGGGACTACCCGCTGCGGTAGCTCAAGTAACTTATATTCGCCGTTCTGAGCTTTGTAGTAGGACTCGACATCCGGCGTGGCGCTGCCCAGGACTACCTGCGCCCCGGTCAACTCCGCCAGCTTGAGGGCAACGTTCCGAGCGTGGTAGTGGGGCGAGTTGTCCTGCTTGTATGTCCATTCGTGCTCTTCATCGATGATTATAAGTCCCAGGTCGGGCTGAGCGGCGAAAATAGCGCTGCGGGAGCCGATAACAACATCGAACTCACCTTTCCGTATGCGGTGCCACTCGTCAAACTGTTCACCAAGTGAGAGCCGACTATGCAGCACCGCTACCCGGCGGGGAAAGCGGGCGGCAAAGCGTTCGATGGTCTGGGGTGTCAAGGCGATTTCCGGCACCAGTACGATTCCCTTTTTACCCAGTTTCACCGCCTCGGCCAGCGCCTGTAAATATATCTCGGTCTTGCCGCTGCCCGTGACGCCGTGCAACAGAAAAACACCCGGTGAATCGCCTGGTTTCTCCAGGCCGGATTTAATCGACTCGAAAGCCGATTGCTGGTCGGCGGTCAGATTGAGGGGTTCGGATAATACAATATTATCGTAGGAAATCGGTTCGCGTCTGACTACCACTTCTGAAAACGCTATCATACCTTTATTTACCAGGGCATCGGCGACGGACTTACTGCATCCGGTCTTATTGCGGGCTTCCGACCAGGATACCGGAGCGGCCTGGTTTTTTAAGAAATCAATAAGCGCCGACTGCTTAACCGAAAGTTTTGAAGCGTCTACACTATCGTCTGTCAGGCTTATGTAAAGTTCTGTTTTAGGCCTTACCCTGACCGGCCCCAACTCATAGCTTCTGGTTATGAGCCCCTGCCTGACCAGTTGAGAGACCGCTGTCGATGCCTTTTTCTTGCCGAGGGCTTTTTCCAGCTTCTTCAGCTCGGCCCTGCCCTGCCCCCTTAAAAGGTCGATAGCCTTTCTCTGGTCATCATTGAGTGATGAAATATCTATATCAGGCTGCGCCGGGCTGACAAATGCAACCGCTTTTCGCTCGAAGCCTGGTGGCAGCATTAAAGCCACGGCAGCGAAAATCGGTGATAGATAGTAATCACTTATCCAGCGTGCCAGTGATATTTGAGAAGGAGTAAGAATCGGCTCGGACTCGATAATATCGAGAATATCACGGGTATCCTCGACCGCGGGAACGGCCGTCAACTCCAGAACGATACCCTGCAGAACTCTCTCGCCAAAGGGGACGAGTACCGCCTGCCCCTCGCGGACGTCCAGTCGCGGGGGTATGGCATAGCTGAAAGTCCGGCGCTGGGCTGCCGGCGAATTTACACTAACCTCGGCGTATTTCATCCCAGACTCCAGAAGGTGTCTATGATTATGCCCAGCATCGATTATTTATCGGCCGGGGTCAGGGTGTTTCTTTATCGGGTTCTTCGGATGTCTCGGCGGGAGTTTCCACAGGTGCCTCTTCGGTCGCTACCGCTTCGGGTTTCTCTTCCACCGCTTCTTCAGGCTTCTCCTCGACAACCGCTTGCGCTTCTTCCTCTACCACGGCTTCCGGCTCGGGAGTTTCCACAGGTGCCTCTTCGGTCACTACCGCTTCGGGTTTCTCTTCCACCGCTTCTTCAGGCTTCTCCCCGACAACCGCTTCCGTCTCTTCCTCTATCGCGGCTTCCGGCTCTTCCTGCAATACGTCTTCCGGTTCGAGGACTTCTTCCGGTTCGGTGTCAATCAGCTCCTCGCCGACCTGCTTTGCTTTTCTCTCCACGCGTTTTATCTTGCGGCGGGCTTCCTTGCCGCTGAGACTGCGCAGGTAGTAGAGTCGTGACCGGCGAACCTTTCCCTGCCTTACCACTTCCACTTTTTCCACCAGAGGTGAATTAAGCGGAAAGGTACGTTCAACGCCAATTCCGTAGGCGACATGCCGTACCGTAAAGCTGGCACCGGTACCGCCGTGCTTTATCTTGAGGACCACACCCTGAAATACCTGGATGCGTTCTTTGCCGGCTTCCACAATCCTGGCACTGACCTTCACCGTGTCACCGGGACCAATGTCAGGGATTTTCGGATTCTTTTTGATGTCGATCAGTGATGCAATATCCATGTTAAGACTCCCTATCTTTATTAACCTGCGACCGCTTGGTTGTCAGGCGTTCTACCATTTGCTCATCTTCGAAACCGAGATTCGCTTTATTCAAGAGTTCCGGACGGCGCTCCTGGGTCCGCCGGATGATTTGCTCGCGGCGCCACTTGGCAATCCGGGCGTGATTGCCGGAAAGTAACACTTCCGGCACCTTCCACCCGCGATAGTCCTCCGGACGGGTGTACTGCGGATATTCCAGCAACCCGCTGGCGTGAGAATCTTCCAGGAGCGAGTCTTCCGAGCCGAGCACCCCCGGCAGCAACCGGAGCACGGCGTCGATGACTACCATAGCCGGGACCTCGCCACCTGTCAGCACGTAATCGCCGATGCTGATTTCATCGGTGGCCAGGTGCTCCTGTACCCGCTCGTCAACCCCCTCGTAATGACCGCAAATAAAAACCAGGTGACGGTTCCGCGAAAGTTCGCCGGCAATCCGCTGCGAAAATGGCCGTCCCTGGGGAGTAAGCAGAATTATCGGCAGTTCGGCCTCTTCGTCTTTAACGCCGGCCTTAATAGCCTCAACCGCCTCGAAAATGGGCTCGGGTTTAAGCACCATGCCGGCACCGCCGCCATAGGGATAGTCATCCGCGGTATGGTGCTTATCATGGGTATAATCCCGGATATTATGCAGGTTGAGACTCACCAGCCCGTTATCAATGGCCCGCTTGAAAATGCCGAAGCCAAACGGCACTTCGAACATTTGCGGGAATAATGTCAGAATATCAATGCGCATCGCCCTGATTAACCCGGCATACTGATAGTATGCTCCGTCACCTCTCCCTTAATGATTTCCACGGCATGAGGAATCGCCGGTATTATCACTTCAAGGCATTCCTGTACTGCCCTGGGACTGCCCGGCAGGTTGATGATAAGGCACTGCCCCCGCAGGCCGGACACACCCCGGCTCAATACGGCCATCGGCGTTTTCTCCAGGGATTTGGCTCTCATCGCCTCGGCAAAACCCGGGGCGCTCCTGTCTATCACCGATAGCGTCGCTTCCGGTGTAACATCACGTCGGGCCAGTCCGGTGCCGCCGGTGGTCAGAATAACGTCCACCCCACCCCCATCAGCCCACTCGATAAGCTTGCCGGCAATAACCTCCCGTTCGTCCGGGACAACCTCATATTTAATAATAGTACTCTCTATCCGCGACAGGATGCCCCGGATTACCTCGCCGCTTTTATCCCGGCGCTGTCCCTGCGAACCTTTATCACTAATAGTAAGTATGGCGATATTCAACATAATTTCTTCTCACAAAACAAGATATATTTTACCACATCTGAGGCTTACGATGGAAATATCTGTATAATGACTACTTCCCAACCCTTCCCCACCAGTTAATGACTTCTCTTTTTTACTTCAATGATAGCT
>JAUWGD010000028.1 GCA_030606585.1 Dehalococcoidales bacterium
GATAAACATATTGAAATGATATATTTAGTTAATTTTCTTATATATCCCCCTTTCATAACCATAATTCCCTGCACGTTTGATTATGTATTATTCGAACTGCAAGTTGTGTGCATACTATAACTCCGTAGCTAAAAAGTCAAGTTAAAAAAAGCCCGATATTTCATATTATGGAACAATTAATCCCAATCCCCCAATTTGACACACACGTTCAATAACCTTTAATATTTTAAATGTAGGCTGTTGTATTTTCGTTTGTAGAAAGGAGATAACGCATGGCGAAAGGTAGTGAGAATATAGTTAAATCCACCATGTGGTCGGCGGGTTGCGGCTCGCACGGAGGCTGTGGCTGTGACATACACATTCAGGATGGGAAGGTGGTCAGGGTAGAGGGTGATAACAACCATCCTTTTAACTTGGGAAGGCTCTGCCCGAAAGGCCTGGCGCTTCCGCAGTATATATACCACCCCGACCGCGTTACCCACCCGTTGAAGAGGGTTGGCAAGAGAGGTGAGGGACAGTGGGAGCGCATTACCTGGGATGAAGCCCTCGACACCATCGAGAAGAAATTCAAGGATATCCGCGAGAAACACGGCGCCGAATCGGTAATATTCTGCCAGGGCACGGGCAGGGATATCGGCGGGCCCATTACCTTTTTAATGTATGCCTACGGCAGCCCGAACTGGGTGCAGGTGGGACTGGCCGGCCATGCCTGCTATACTCCCAGGCTGGGCGCCATGTTCGCCACCCAGGGCTCTTACTGTGTCGCTGACTGCTCCCAGTTCCTGGAGAAGCGCTACGATTCCCCCGAATGGACGCCGCCTAGATACATCATCCTCTGGGCGCAAAACCCGGCCGCAGGCTGCTTTGACGGCTTCTTCGGCCACTGGATTGTCGACTGCATGAGGAGGGGCTCCAAATTAATCGTTATCGACCCCCGTGATACCTGGTTTACCAGTCGCGCGGCAGTACACATTCGGAACCGACCCGGCACCGATGGCGCTATTGCCCTCGGTATGCTCAATGTCATCATCAACGAAGGCATCTATGATAAGGAATTCGTCGAAAAATGGTGCTACGGTTTCGACGAGTTGAAGGAACGGGTTCAGGAATATACACCGGAAAAGGTTGAAGAGATAACCTGGGTGCCCGCCGACCTTATCAGAGAAGCCGCCCGACTCTACGCTAAAAACAGCCCTTCGGCTATCCATTGGGGAGAGCCGGTGGACGCCATGCCCGCCGGCAGCGTGGTCGCCCAGGCCATCAACCAGCTCTGGGCTATCACCGGTAATATAGACAACCCCGGCGGCAACGTCATTGCCAAGAACTCGCACGGCGTTACCACCTATCCTTTCAGCTCCGCCGAGCTTACCAAGCTCTACGGCGAGGAACTCGTTAAAAAATTAAACGAGAAAAGAATCGGCGCTAATGATTACCCCATGATAAAGAACTTCCGTGGATGGGTGCAGCCCGACATTCTTATCGAGCAGATGGAAACGGGTAAACCCTACGAAATAAAAGCAGCCTGGATACAGACATCCAACATCATCGGCGGTCAGGCGGCTGACCCCCGGCGGCATTATGAGGCCATGAAAAAACTCGACTTCGTCGTCGTTGTTGACCTTTTCCAGAATCCCACCAGCATGGCCTTGGCCGATATCTTTCTCCCTGCCTGTACCTTCTGCGAGAAAGAAAGCTTCCGTTCCTGGTGGCAGCCGCTCGGCGTAACCGTCAAGGCTATCGATGGCGTGGATGAGTCCAGGTCCGACTGGGAAATCAATCTGGAGATGGCCAAGCGACTGGCTACCAATCCTATTAAATATAACACGGTAAGAGAGCTAATCGACGACCGCCTGAAGGACGGCAATACCGACTTCGAGAAGCTGAAGGCTAAGGGCTGCTGGGAGTTCCCGCCGGAGGGGCATCCCACCCGGCCGTATTACCGCTACGAGAAAGGCCTGCTACGCGGCGACGGCCAGCCCGGCTTTGACACGCCCACCGGCAAGGTGGAACTGTACTCCACGAGATATGAGGAATGGGGCCTCGACCCGCTACCTTACTATGAGGAACCCAAGGAAAGCCCCGTGGCCACCCCGGAACTTTGTAAGAAATACCCGCTGATACTCACCACGGGACGGCGCTCGCCGGTCTTCTTCCACTCTGAACACCGCATGATTCAGTGGCTCCGCGAGCTGGACCCCGACCCCGAGTGTGAAATAAATGATAAAACGGCTGAAGAGTTTGGCGTAAGTAACGGCGAGTGGGTCTACATCGAGAACGCGCACGGTAAAATAAAAATGAAGGCCAAGGTCACCCCTACCGCTCACCCCAGGGTCGTTAGCGCGCCCCACGGCTGGTGGCTGCCGGAGACCGACGGCAGAGAACCCAATCTCTTCAGTACCTGGGAGTATAACATCAACAACCTCACTTCCATGGGTAACCAGGGTAAGTCCGGCTTCGGCGGGACGGATTACCGTTCCGGTCTCTGCCGCATTACCAAAGTAAAAGATTGAAAGGAGTAGCCATGCCCCGAAACGGCTTACTTATTGAATACGATTACTGTACCGGATGTCATGCCTGTGAGGTAGCCTGCAAGCAGGAGCATAACTTCTCCGATGGTATGTGCGGCATCAGGGTCGACGAACTTGTTACGGTGAGTCCGGATAAAGTCCACGTGGATTTCATCCCCATCACCACCCGTTTTTGCGACCTCTGCGCGGACAGGACTGAAAGCGGAGAGCCCCCCGCCTGCGTCAAGCATTGCCAGGCAATCTGCATGACGTACGGCCCGGTTACCGACCTGGCTAAAGCCATGGAGGATAAACCAAGGTCGCTCATCTTCGCGCCCCGATAGACATAATGCTGATTGTCATTGTGAACGAAGTGAAGCAATCCGTTAATACGTGGCATCGGATTGCTTAGTCATTCCGTTCCTCGCAATGACAAAATGTTACTTCGGGTTGTCCGCCGGACTCTGGTATCCCGCCAGCAGTCCCCGGGGCACCTGCTGTATCAGTTCGTCCAATGTCCATGGACCTTCCCCGAATTTGGTCACGTTTCTCTCTATTTCCGGGTCCGAGTAAAGGCCGATGCCGTTCCCCCCTACGCTGAACACCGAGCCGCTGATACCGGCGGCGGCATCGGTGGCAAGATAGCAGACAAACGGCGCCGCATATTCGGGGTCGGGGGTTATTTTAAGCATGTCAACCGGAAGGACTGCCTTCTGCCTTTTAATGATAAACGGGTTATCCGCTTCGTCCACCACCTGGGCGTAGGTGTCCAGTTCGTAGGAGGCGCGCGTCCTGGCCCACGGCGAAAAGGCGTTGCAGGTTATGCCGTGGCCGCGCATCTCTATAGCTACCGACTTGGTCAGGCCGACAACCCCCGCATTGGCGACGCAATATCCGCTGTGCTTGATAACATCCCCGTTAAAAGCCTTCGACGTGCAGTTGATGATGCGACCCCATTTCTGATTTATCATGTGCGGCAGGGCATGGCGTATGCAGTTGAAATATCCCCTGGTCTTGACGAGGATTACTTTATCCCAGAGTTCCTCCGGCATTTTCTCGATGGGACTGAAACCGAAACTCCCGGCGACATTCACCAGGATATCTATCTTGCCGAAGGCATCGATGGCACTTTGTATCAGTTTTTCCGCGACATCAAATTTTAAAATATCACCGAAGAACGGTACAGCCTCCCCACCCGTTTCCCTGATTGTCCGCGCGGTAGTTTCCGCATCGCCGCTGATGGCGGCGGTCTCTCTTTCGAACCATTCTCTTTTTTCTTTATCCAGCGATGCCACCTGCGCATCGGATAAAATCGCGTTGCCGGTAGAACCCGGACGGCGGTTATTGGTGACTATTTTAGCGCCTTCTTCAGCCAGGCCAATGGCAATAGCTCTCCCGATTCCCTGTCCGGAGCCGGTAACCACGGCAACCCTACCCTTTAATAAATCACCCATATCCTTTACTCACCTTTCATTCCATAATTACCCCTGATAGTCAAAAAGAGGCAGCCCATCGGGGTTTTGTTCCCTGATAAGGCTGCCTCTATAGTACGACAATTTCTATTAAAAAGTAACCAGCGTGACAAAGATGGGACCGAAAATCACGGCCACCTTACCCACCAGCTTGATAAGGATATTCAGGGAAGGCCCGGCCGTGTCCTTGAAGGGGTCGCCCACCGTATCGCCGACAACCGCCGCCTTGTGGGCTTCGCTGCCTTTTCCTCCGAAGGCGCCGGCCTCGATATACTTCTTGGCATTGTCCCAGGCGCCGCCCGCATTGGCCATCATCACCGCCATCAGGAATCCCGTCAGCAAGGAACCGACGAGAAGTCCTGCCACGGCTTTCGGACCCAGGGTGAAGCCGAGGATAAGCGGTACCGCGATTACCAGTATACCGGGGATTATCATGGACTTGAGAGCCACCTTGGTGGCGATGTCAACGCATCTGACATAGTCCGGCTTGACGCCTTCCTTGCCTTCGAGAAGCCCCTTGATTTCACGGAACTGGCGCCTGACCTCGTTGACGATGGCGAAGCTGCCGGTGCCGACACCCCTCATGGCCAGCGCGCTGAAGATAAAGGTAAGCATACCGCCGACGAGGATGCCGGCGATAACACTGACATTGGTCAGGCTGGCTATTTCAATATTAACCACCTCAAAGTAGGTAGCCAGCCAGGCCAGCGACGCCAGCGCAGCCGAGGCGATAGCAAAACCTTTACCTAGAGCCGCCGTGGTATTACCCACGGCATCAAGTGCTTCACAGCGTTCCCTGACGTCTTGACCCAGTCCGGCCATCTCGGCAATTCCCGCCGAGTTATCGGCGATAGGCCCGTAGCAGTCCATTGCCAGCAGCATGCCCAGGTTAATCAGCATGCCCATGGCGGCAATGGCGATACCCAGCAGACCGCCGAAGAGATAGGCAAGCACGGTGGCAATAACCACCAGAATAACCGGCAACACCGTGCTCAACATACCGGTGCCCAGGCCGTCGATAATAGTTACCGCCGCCCCGCTTTCCGCCGATTTGGCAATTCGTTTCACCGGGGGACGCTCGGCGGAGGTAAAGTATTCCGTCGCCAGTGAAATCAGGAAACCGGCAACCAGTCCTGATATTAGAGCCCAGAAGAGCTTCAGGTCGCCGGTGAACCCTCTTATGATGAAGAAGCTGGCGACTATCATCAGGATATTGCTGACATAGACGCCGGTGTTCATGGTAGCGTGCGCCTTGGCCACCTGTTTCTCGAAGTCCGCGTCTTCCATGTCTTTCGGTCTGACGGATAACGCCCCGATAATCGATATCACGATACCTGCCGCCGCCAGCGTCAACGGTAGAAACATGCCGTCGGTAGTTCCCAGGGCGATAACTCCGAGCACCATCGAGGCCGCTATTGCCGAAACATAGGACTCGTAAAGGTCGGAGCCCATGCCGGCTACGTCGCCGACGTTATCGCCGACATTATCGGCAATCACCGCCGGATTACGCGGGTCGTCCTCGGGGATACCGGCTTCCACCTTACCCACGAGGTCGGCGCCGACATCGGCGCTCTTGGTAAAGATGCCACCGCCGGCCCTCAGGAACAGCGCTACCGACGACGCACCGAAGGCGAAACCAAGCCAGACATGGAAGTCCTCCCATATGAAGGCGATTATAGCCAGTCCCAGCAGTCCCAGTCCGACCACGCAGAAGCCCATCACGGCGCCGCTGGAGAAAGCGATTTTAAGCCCTTTTGCCCAGCTGTTAATAGCCGCGTGGGCCGTCCTGACATTGGCCTTGGTGGCGATATTCATACCCAGCCAGCCGGCCAGCGCCGATGTTACCGTGCCGGCCAGATAGCCTATGGCGACATAGGGCTTGGGGTCGATAAAAACGGCCAGAACGATGAATACAACGACCGTGAATACCGACAGCGTCAGGAACTCGCGGCGCAGAAAGGCCATAGCCCCCTGCCGTATGGCCTGAGATATCGACTTCATCCTCTGGTTGCCTTCGCTCTCGCGCAGGATTGTAGCGGTCAGATAACCCACGAAAGCCAGGCCCAGAACAGCCCCCGCGATAACCAGTAGTTTCAAAATCCATACGTCCATAAGCGTACCTCCTGTTAACTATTTTCTGCTTCAAGACAAAAATAAAAGGAGGCTATACCAACCCCCTCTATTTTCGCTAACGTTATGTCGGAAGACATTTTATCCATCAGGTTCAAGGCAGTTTATCATAATTCTCTTTTTTAGGTCAATTAATAATCGATTTCAAGAGGAAATTACCGACCCTTGTTGATAATGGCGATTATTTCCTTGCCGTATTTATTGACCCTTCTTTCCCCGAAGCCTTTGATACCGTTTAATTCTTTATACGAGGATGGGTGGAGCTTGATAATCTGTTTTAGCCATGAGTTACGGGCGATGATGAATGGCGCCAGGTTATTCTCGTTAGCTTTGTGGTTTCTCCACTCGGTTAGAGCCTCGTATATTTCCCTCTCGATGCTGTCGAGTTCCAGGTCTTCCTGGTGAACAGCCTCAGGGTCTTCCTCGGGCAGTTTATCATCTTTTAGATTATCTTTCGGGTTTTTCTTCTTCTTGGACTTTCCCTGCTGAATTTGCTCTATTGTGGTCTCTAATGCTTTCTGTCTCATTGCCAGAGTAAGGTCGCTGCGTGTTCTCTCCAGCACGCCGCGTACCATGTCGGTAGTCCGGCGCAGGCCACCGGTGATGGCATCCGGGAAATCTATGGTAACGAGGATGCTATAAACATCATCCATGACCGCCAGCAGCTCCTCGCCTCTGGACAGGTCGCCCTGCCGCATAGCGTCGAGCAGGTAACGCCGTATCTCGCCGACCGCTTCACCGAGGCCGTTAAGATAAGCGGCGGTATCAACCCCCAGCTCTTTAGGGCCGGGTATCGACTTGCCTGTCACCAGCGCCAGCGTGATATTTGCCTCGGAAAGCTCCTTCTGGGCATCTCTGATAATGCCGGCACCATTAAGCTCGCTGCAATCCGCAACCACTTTTTCGGCGTCGCCCAGCATGCTGTGGGCTGTTTTTATTAATTCGTCTGCCTTGGTAAATTCCTGCCGGTGCACAGCGCGGATGGCATTGCTGCTGTACCGTATTAAGTCCCGGCAGAGGGGCAGCAATTTCTCCCTGGCTTCGTCCTTGGCCGATAGGTCCTTACGCGCCTGTTCTGATATAGATTCCAGATTATTCAATTTTTTCCTCTTCTATAATTTTTACCAGTTGCCTGGTTGCCTCTTCAATGTCCGCAGTTCCCACGACGGCGCTGATTACGGCGAAAGCTTTGGCCCCTGCCCTCAGCACCTCGCTCAGGTTATCCCTATTAATACCACCAATCGCCACGATAGGCAAATCCACTGCCTGTTGTATTTCCCTGAGTCTTTCCGTGCCCACCACCTCTGCCTTCTCTTTGGTGGTAGTGGCATACATCGAGCCGACGCCGAGATAGTCGGCACCTTCCGACCGTGCGGTTATGGCTTCTGCTATGGTGCGTGCCGAGCCTCCCAGTATCTTATCGATGGGGAGCAAGCGCCGCGCCGTTGCCACTGGCAAATCGTCCCTCCCCACGTGCAGTCCGTCGGCATCTACCGCCAGGGTTACGTCAAGGCTGTCGTTTACGATAAAGAGAACATCATGCTCCGAACATACATTTTTTATATCTTTAGCGATAGTAACGAGTTCTCCGGTACCGTGCTCTTTGTCCCTCAATTGAATAACCCTCGCCCCGCCCCGGATTGCCTGATTTGTGGCTTCTAAAGGGCTGCGTCCCTTTAATAACGAAGTATCTATAATTACATACAGTCCGGTGAGGCGTTTCATTTTCTCCTGTCTCAGCATCTTCGCGAGCAGGTCTTTTTCTATGGTATAGAGGGCAAACCGCGCCTGTTTATATTTGTCCGAATTCAGCTTTATGTCGGGTAATTTGGCTGTTTCTTCCATAACCCTTAACGATTCCTGAACCCGCCGGGCGTTGGCGACGATAGTCTCCTGTGAGTCGCGCTGCTTACTCCGCCCTTCCGCTTCCATATCAGCGCCGACATCTCCCTGCGAGTCTCTCGCATTTGTGAGCTGTCCCTGTAGGTTTAAATCGATATCCAGCATCTCGTGACGCATATTTTTAAGCTGCTGTGTTAAGTCCGTGTTATTAAGAGAGAGGCGGGCGAACTCTTCGAGGACGCGCAGTCCTTCGCCGATACGATTTATATTCGCGTCGATTATACGCAGTGTGTCTTTCGGTATTGCTTCCATGGTCTTATTGCCCCGGTGATTAAAATTCTAGCACAGCCCTGTCAGCGGGTAAAGAAGATGTATTATTGTGTATCTTCGACGGCGTTTTCGATAAGCTCGATTCGTGATACCATTCCCTGGTTGTCCATCTGAATAGCGACCACATCTATGCGCCACGCGGTGGGGAGGTTGCTTCGATTTTGCCCGTAGTGAGCGGCGACCGTTCTCAGCCTTTCCATCTTGGTCGGCGTTATCGACTCTTCCGGGGTTCCGAATTTAGTGCTTTTTTTGGTGCGTACTTCAACGAATACCAGGGTGTCTTCCTGGTGTGCGACTATGTCAATCTCGCCGTCAGGACAGCGGTAATTCGTTTCCATGATTTTGTAGCCGTTCCGAGCGAGGAAATCACAGGCTATTTTCTCACCGAGCATTCCGGTTTCACGTCGTTTCATATCTGCTGACCCGCCATCTCTCTTAAGGGACGGAAAGACCGCCGGTGCAACCGGCACGGCCCTATTCTGCGCAGGCTTTCGATGTGTTGCCTGGTGCCGTAGCCCTTATGCCCGGCAAAGCCATATCCGGGGTATTCCCCGTCCATCTCCACTACCATGCGGTCGCGGGTAACCTTGGCTATAATAGAGGCGCAGGCTATCGAGAGACAGATACTGTCACCGTCGACGACTCCCTTTTGAGGCAGCGGTATTTCCGGAATGCGGAAATAGTCTATGAGGATGAACTGCGGTTCCGGCGCAAGCTGCCCGATTGCCATTGCCATTGCCAGCCGGCTTGCAGGCGCTATTCCGATAGTATCTATAATATCATTCGACTGTACCCCGACACCTACCGAAATAGCCTTCTCTTTGATACATCCATAGAGGTATTCGCGGTCGGCCGGGCGCAGCTGCTTGCTGTCCCTGACCCTGCTACGCCACCGTGCCCTGAAACTAAGGGGTAAAATAACCGCCGCGGCGACCACCGGCCCCATCAATGCTCCCCGCCCCACCTCGTCCACTCCGGCGATTAATAGAAAGCCCTGCGACCTGAGCAGCTTCTCCTCGGCGAATGACGGCTTCCGGTGGGTATTTATTTACCTCACCCCCTGTGTCCCCCTCTCCTTTCAAGGCTTTCAGCAGGAGAGGGGGAGATATTTAAAAAGAGGGGCTTTGCCCCTCTTAAACTCCCCTTTACCTCGGAAGCATTGGGCTTACTCTCTGCCAGATTATCCCGGCTATTTTATCTTTGCTCAGTGTGGCGTCTACCACCAGCCAGCGTGCCGGTTCGGCCTCTGCCATCTCTAAATAGCCTTCCCTGATATTCCGGTGAAAGTTGACCGATTCCGTTTCAAAGCGGTCTTTATTTGTATCACTCTTCCGCGCCAGGCCTTCTTCGACCGGCATGTCCAGCAGGATGGTTAAATCTGGTACCAGTCCCTGTGTGCCTGCTTTGTTGGCTGCGGCCACCGTTTCCATGTCCAGCCTGCGCCCGTAGCCTTGGTAGGCTGTAGTGGAGTCGGCGTAGCGGTCGCAGATGACGTTAACGCCCTTGTCAAGGTTGGGCAGGATTACTTCCTCTACCAGCTGGGCGCGGGAGGTGTTAAAGAGCAGCAGTTCCGCCATCGGGGATATTTTTATATCTTTCGACCACTTAAGCAGGCGGGTTATTCTCTTGCCGAGGGGGGTTACGCCCGGTTCATTGGTGAGTATTACCGGAATGCCCGCTTTCATCAGACGCCGGTAGAGTCGCCTCGACTGGACACTCTTGCCGCAACCCTCGCCCCCCTCAAATGTAATGAAAAGGGACATGATTACCTTCCTGCTTATTTATCTCGGTGGCTCTTTATATATCCTCACCCGCCGGTGGGGGTCTCTCCCGAAGCTGTGCGAATCCACGTCGCTGCGCTGGGCGATGATATGCTGCAGGCGGCGGATGTATGAGCTCTGCGGGCTCAGCTCGATAGCTTCCTCGCCTTCCTGTACCTGCTCCACGGCATCTTCGGCCTCATCGATGGCGGTCTTAAACGAGCCGGACTTATCGTTATCTTTTTTCGGTGAAATAGTACTCAGCAGCTGCCTCATCTGGGGTGGGGTATTGCTCCTGAGAACGTAGACGGGCAGGTGGGCGTTTTCGGCATCCCTGACCTTCTGAGGCCGGCGCCGATAGTAATTTTTAGAGGTCACGAACATGCTGGCTTCATTCATATTATCGACGATATCCAGGTCGATATGTAAATCCCGGCCCGTCTGTACTATTCTGGACCGGTTCACCCCGAAGAGGTAGATTTTAGGCGCCTTCGCTTCTTTAGCCTCCCGTTTACCCCGGACGGCTTTCACCTTCTCCGTTTCAGCCTTTTCAATCTTGACCTCGCCCTGCTCGTCCAGCCAGCGTACCTCGGTACCGGGAGGTGTGCCGCGTAAAAGTACATCGACTGCCTCCCCGACGTCCGGGTGAATAGCCACTCTGTCGCGTTCCTGAATCTCGACGACGATATCGAAGGTTGGCGGCGATTTCCTTTCCAGGATGGACTTCTGAGTGCCCCGCCGCCTTGCTTCCTCGTCTCCCAGTGTTACCGACTGTATCCCGCCGATAAGGTCGGCGAGGGTCGGATTCATCATCAGGTTATCCAGCGTATTGCCGTGAGCCGTGCCGACCAGCTGAACGCCGCGTTCGGCTATCGTCCGGGCGGCCATGGCTTCAAGTTCCGTCCCTATCTCGTCGATAACGATTACCTCGGGCATATGGTTTTCCACGGCCTCAATCATGACGGCGTGTTGCAGCGATGGTGTGGCTACCTGCATCCTTCTGGCGTGACCGATAGCCGGATGAGGTATATCGCCGTCACCGGCAATCTCATTGGAAGTATCCACGATAATAACCCGTTTATCAGCGTCATCGGCCAGCACGCGGGCCACCTCTCTCAGCATGGTCGTCTTACCAATGCCGGGCCTCCCCAGCAGCAGAACGCTCTTGCCCGACTGCACCAGGTCTTCGATTACCTTGATTGTGCCGTAAACGGCACGTCCCACCCGGCATGTCAGCCCCACGATGCGGCCGCTGCGATTGCGAATGGCGGAAATGCGGTGGAGAGTCCTTTCGATGCCGGCGCGGTTGTCATCGCCGAAGCTGCCGATGCGCGCCGCCACGCAGTCGATGTCCGCTTCCTCCACCTCTTTATCATTCAGCACGACTTCACGCCTGGCCAGGCGCGCTTCCGGAGTGCGGCCCAGATCCAGCACTACCTCTAGCAGTTCGCTGATATCCTTTTGACTGACCAGCGGCTCCTTAATATGAGGCGGCAGGATATCCAGCAGGGCATCCATATCGTCGGTTATTACCTTTTGCACAACCCTCCCCCCGTTTAAAGCTTCCCCGATACGATATCAAGGAAATAGCGATGTAATCTCAGGTCGTCGGTCAGTTCCGGATGGAACGCCGTAACCAGCAATTTCCCCTGTCGGGCAGCCACGATTGTACCGTCTTTCAGCCGCGCCAGAATATCCACGCCGCTATCGCATTTTTCGATTATCGGCGCGCGTATGAATACCGCCGGAAAGGGTTTATCTCCCAGTACCGGTATTGCCAGTTCCGTTTCAAAGCTATCAACCTGCCGCCCGAAAGCGTTGCGTCTTACTCTGATATTTATCAATGCGAGGGACTCCGTGCCGTTAGCCGATATACCCCTGGCCATGAGTATCATACCGGCGCAGGTGCCGAAGAGCGGCATACCGCCCCCGGCCATAGAAGCTATCTCACTCATCAGGTTATAAGAAGACATCAATCTGCTGATAGACGTGCTCTCTCCACCCGGAATGATGAGCCCGTCCACTCCACGGAGTTCTTCGGGTAAACGGACGGGCACGGCTTCTGTATCCAGTTTTTGTAATATTGATATGTGTTCGGCGAAGGCTCCCTGCGATGCAAGGACACCAATCTTCATACTACCTTCCATCCTCTTGTTTTCAGCATCCATTTTAGCGGATGTCGACGAATAATTCTTATGTTTTTGACTACCAGCCTCTCTGAGCGAGCAGTTCCTCGGAAGGAATCTGCTTGATATCCAGTCCCATCATGGCGTCCCCGAGGTTCTTGGATACCTCAGCGATAATCGCCGCGTCACGGTAGTGGGTAGTGGCCTTGACGATTGCTTTGGCCCTGACCTCGGGGTTACTCGACTTGAATATCCCGGAGCCGACGAAGACGCCCTCGGCGCCGAGCTGCATCATCAGGGCTGCGTCTGCCGGGGTTGCTATACCGCCCGCGGCAAAGTTGACGACCGGCAGCTTGCCCAGCTTTTTGACCTCTTTCACCATTTCCACGGGCACCCGGTATTCCGTCGCCAGCTCTTTCAGTTCCGCCTCGGAAGCGTTTACCACCTGCTGGATGCCTTCCGTGACACCCCTCATATGCCTTACCGCTTCTACGATGTTGCCGCTGCCGGCCTCTCCCTTCGTCCTTATCATGGCCGCGCCTTCATGAAGACGCCGCAAAGCCTCCCCCAGCTCGCGGCAGCCGCACACGAACGGTACCTTGAAATCGTGCTTCCATACGTGATATTTCTCGTCAGCCGGTGTCAGTACTTCGGACTCATCTACATAGTCGACTCCCATAGATTCCAGGGCCTGTGCTTCGACGAAATGGCCGATACGGCACTTGGCCATGACCGGTATGGTAACAGTCTTCATAATAGCTTCGATGACCGTGGGGTCGGCCATACGCGCCACGCCGCCGGCGGCCCGAATATCCGCCGGTACTCTCTCCAGCGCCATTACCGCGCAGGCGCCGGCTTCCTCGGCAATTTTGGCATGCTCAGCCGTGACCACGTCCATGATAACGCCGCCCTTGAGCATCTGGGCCAGTCCTGTTTTTACCTTCCACGTCCCGGTTTCCATTTCCCGCCTCCTCCTAAATTTCTCAAGTTGATATTATAATTCTACTCCTGTTGGCATTGCTTGGCAATACATACCTTTCTTTGACTCACCACGGATAATGTGTTAAAACTTGATTAGCTATGGAATACGTAACTTTCACTCTGCTGATTCTTTTCCTTATCTTTATACTAATGGTACTCGCCAGAATTGATAGAAGGACAAAAAATAAGTGGAGAAAAAGCGCCTATGAGCTTCTGGAAACGGATATTCCTGACCCGGAAGAAGTTCTAAAGACTATCAAACACCTGCGTTTATACGGCGGACGCATTCGCCGGGACAAAGAATTTATCCAGCTTGTCGCGCGCTTACAGAGTAAGCTTGATAGCCTGGAGGAATAATTACCTATTCAGTTCAGGAAATAATCGGCTTCTTAGCCGGTATTCCGGGGCGGCGCGGGTACTCAGCCGGTGACGGCTTTATCTTATCGATTATTACCAGGTATCTTTTATCGTCTGGCTCTTCCAGTTCAATCGGCTTCACTTCCCGCAGACTGCCTCCCATAATAGTAATTACTTTCCGGGACTGCTCGATTTCCCTCTCGATATCCCCCTTCTTCTGGGCAATAAAACGGCCGCCCACTACGCAGAAAGGCAGGGTTAACTCAACCAGAGCCGGCAACACGGCTACAGCCCGTGATAACACCAGGTCGAATTTCTCCCGGTATTTGGAGCCATAGGCTATTTCTTCTGCCCGGCCGACCGCTATTTCCACATCCTCCAGTCCCAGTCTATCGACGACATGACGCAGGAATTTTGTTTTCTTGACAGTGGCTTCCACCAGCACCAGACTGATGTCTGACAATACGATTTTCAAGGCAATCCCGGGCAGTCCGGCACCCGTGCCGATATCGATAACATTCAGTTTCTGTTCATTATCAAGAGGTTCAGTTGCCGGTATTATGGTCAATGAATCGAGGAAGTGCTTTACCTGGACGTCTTCGTAGTCGGTAATGCTGGTAAGGTTGATGCGTTGGTTCCAGTCAACGAGTTCTTGATAGTATATTTCAAACTTTTCAAGTTGCCCGGGGGTAAGGTGAAGTCCCAGTTTCAATGCGCCAGCTTTCAGCTTTTCCATCAGACTTTCTACGCGATTATATAAATGTAATAAATGTAGACCACGATACCGGCAAAGACAACACTGTCCATGCGGTCCAGCAAACCGCCGTGTCCCGGCATAAGATTACCCGACTCTTTAACGCCGGAGTTACGTTTCAGCAGCGATTCGGCAAGGTCGCCTATCTGCCCGAAGACACTGATAAGCAACCCCAGGAGTATCGCCTGTCCGTAGCTTAAAGGAAGTTGCAGCGGCGTGGGTAACGTGAAAAGCAGGCTGATGATTACCGCCCCGAACAGTCCGGCAACGGCTCCTTCCCACGTCTTTCCAGGACTAATACGCGGCGCCAGCTTGTGCCTGCCGATAGCTTTGCCTATAAAGTAGGCGGCAGTATCCGAACCGAAGGTTGCGAAGATAGCCAGAAACAGCCAGTCGCGCCCGGCTTCTAACCTTAATGCTACCATATAGCTGAGCATCCAGCCCACGTAAATCATCCCGACTATCAACCACATCCAGCCGGCAAAAGCGCCTGCCCTCTTGGGTGTTATTAATAGTAACACCAGTGATAGCACAATGCCTGATGCGAGAATAACCGGGAGAACAAATTCATAAGTACAATGCGGGCGCAGGACGAAGAGTAATGTCCATATCATACCGAAACAGGTAAGTGATATAGATTTAACCACTCCTGTTATCCTGTAGAATTCAAAGACAGCCAGTAATCCCCAGATGCCCGCCAGCACGGTAAACCAGGGAAGTGGCACATCGAACCAGATGGCAAGTATTATCAGAGGAATGCCACAAAGTGCTGTTATGACTCTATTTCTGAGCATGTGGCTTACGCTTGCAGCCCTCCAAAGCGCCTCTGCCTCTGACTATAGGCCAGCAAAGCTTTTTCCAGCTCACTTTCATTAAAGTCGGGCCAGAAAACCGAGGAAAAGTAATACTCGCTGTAGGCTGCCTGCCAGATAAGAAAATTACTGGTACGTATTTCCCCACCCGTACGAATCACCAGGTCGACATCAGCAAAATCGGCGGTATAGAGATATTCACCGAATAGTTTTTGATCTATATCTTCAAGGCTTACGTTATTACTCATCAAGTTGCGGACCGCGTTAATTATTTCCTCTCGTCCCCCGTAATTCAAAGCCACGCCGAGAGTCATTTCTTTATTGCCGGCGGTAAGATCAA
>JAUWGD010000201.1 GCA_030606585.1 Dehalococcoidales bacterium
TTGAACGCCGAGGTGGAACTTACCTGCAATCGCTGTCTGAGCCGGTTCCGCCACCCGTTAAAGATAAACTTTGAAGAGGAGTTTTTGCCTACCGTAGATATAACCAGCGGGGCGCCGCTGCCATTGCCCGAAGTAGCAATCTCCTTTACCATTGACGAACATCACACTATCGATTTGACGGAAGCAATACGTCAATACGCGTTAATGGCCGTACCGATGAAGGCGCTCTGTAAAAAAGACTGTGCCGGGCTCTGCCCGAAATGCGGGCGCAATCTAAATGAGGGGATATGTGATTGCCCGGTACAGGAGATAGACCCGCGCTGGTCTGAGTTGACAAAACTGCAATAACCCCTGGGAAAATAAAAATTTAAAGAACGGAGTACTGTATGGGAGCTCTACCAAAACGAAAAAAAAGCAAGTCACGTGCCGGCAACCGGCTGAGCCATAGTGCCCTGAAACCACCGGCGCTGGATATTTGTCCCCAGTGCCATAGCCCCAAAAAGCCCCATCACGCCTGTCCTACCTGCGGGACCTATAACGGACGGGAGGTTATCAAGATGGAAGGGCAGAAAAAACCAGCCGCTTAATCCAGCCACTACGTGAAAGACTCCTCCTGCCTCTTTTCCTCTATGTTGAACCTGTACAGGGAGTCTGCTCTGTATCTTAGAGTTACTTAAAGGAGGGAAAGCAACCAAGATGACGAAAGTAGCCTGGGTATTCCCCGGTCAGGGTTCTCAATCCGTGGGTATGGGACTTGACCTTTACAATAACGTTAAGTCAGCTAAAGCTGTTTTTGAACAGGCCGACGAAGCGCTGGGGTTCCCCATATCAAAATTATGCTTTGAAGGCCCGGAAGATGAACTCCGCCAGACCATCAACGCCCAGCCCGCTCTGGTGACCGGTGCTTTTGCCTGCCTGGAAGCCACCCGTGAAATTAACGCCGGAAAACTACCCGCGCCTGCTTTTCTGGCGGGCCATTCGCTCGGCGAATATACGGCGCTGGCGGTAGCGGGAGTTTTCAATTTCAGTACGGCAGTCCGGCTCGCCCGTGAGAGGGGTCGGCTGATGCATGAAGCCGGACAGAAACGCGCGGGTGCCATGGCCGCCATCATCGCCCTGGATGAAGCGAAAGTGGCCGAGGTCTGCCGGGAGTCCGATACCGTTATTGCCAATATCAACTGTCCGGGGCAGATTGTTATCAGCGGCGCCGCCGAGAATATTACTAAAGCTATGGAAATGGCTACCACCGCCGGGGCCAGCCGTGCCATACCGTTACAAGTAAGCGGCGCTTTCCATTCACCCCTGATGCAGCCGGCGGTGGAAGGCATGATAACATATCTCGACGCTGTCTCTTTCGAGACGCCGTCTATCCCCGTTATCGGCAACGTAACCGCTACACCTCTTACCAACGCCGAAGAGGTTAAAACGGATCTGCGCAACCAGCTGACCAACCCCGTGCAGTGGCAGCGTACTATCGAATACATGATAAACGAAGGTGTATCCACCTTTATCGAGATAGGTCCGGGTAAAGTCCTGACCGGTCTCATCAGGCGTATTAACAAGGAAGTCGCCATGCAGAATATCGGCGACCTTGAGGCGGTCAGGGCTCCGGGCCAGTAAAAATTGCGGAGGCGGAACTATGGACCTTACGGATAGAGTGGCTATCGTTACCGGCAGCGCCAGGGGCATCGGTCGGTCTATCGCCCTGAAGCTGGCCGGGGCCGGCGCCAACGTCGTGGTTAATGATATTGCCGCCGCGGCCGATTCTCTGGAAAAAACAGCGGAAGAAATCAGGGCGCTGGGACGGCAGGCGCTGGCGGTTACTGCCGACGTAAGCTCTCCGGAGGATGTTACCCGGCTTATCGAGGCGGCCGCCAGTAATTTTAACAAAATCGATATCCTGGTCAACAATGCCGGGGTTACCCGCGACCAGCTGATAATGCGCATGTCCGACGAGGAATGGGACACCGTGATTAATATCGACCTTAAGAGCGCCTTCCTCTGCACACGTGCAGTGCTGCGGCACATGCTCCGGCAGCGCTGGGGCAGGATTGTCAGCATTGCCAGCGTGGTGGGAATCATCGGCAACGCCGGCCAGGCCAACTATGCCTCGGCCAAGGCCGGTATCATCGGTTTAACAAAATCCGTCGCCAAGGAGGTCGGCTCCCGCGGCATCACTGTCAACGCCATAGCCCCCGGTTTCATCGAAAGCAGGATGACGGAGCAGCTCGATGAAAAACAGCGGCAGGCGCTCCTGGAACATATCCCCCTGGGAAGCATCGGCACCCCCCAGGACGTAGCCGAGGCCGTGGCTTTCCTGGCTTCGGAAGAAGCGAGGTACATCACCGGGCAGGTCCTGAATGTGGACGGCGGCATGGCGGGGGGCTAACCGCCGAATGCCATGACAGGGCTATTATTCAATAGATAAACAGGAGAGGGGCAGGGGGTCGAAGCCCTGCCCCCTTCACTAAGGAGAAAAAACGCCTTACGGCTGGTAGTAGCCGAAGTCCTGCTCCCGCATTTATCAATATGTATCTATTTCTTGCCAGCGTGGTCTTCTGCTTTAGATTTAGGGTTGAACGGTTTCTGCAGGCCTGGAGCTTTATCTAAACCTTTCCCCG
>JAUWGD010000074.1 GCA_030606585.1 Dehalococcoidales bacterium
GGGCGCCGTACCGCTGGAATACTCGGCGCACCTCGTACCGGAAGGCGGGATTAAGGCAATGCCGCAGGTCTATACCGACGGCATGATGGTCGTCGGGGACGCCGCCGGTCTGTGCTACACCAACGGCATCAACCTGGAAGGTATCAACCTGGCCATGACTTCCGGCGCGCTGGCCGCCGAGACGGCTATAAAAGCCCTGGAAATCGGCGACTACTCTGCCCGGTCGTTATCGCTATATAAAAAGAAGCTGGATGAAAGCTTTATCATTAAAGATATGAAGACATTCAAAAACGCTGTCGGCATGATGCGCCAGGAGCGCCTCTTCCAGACCTATCCGCGGGTACTTGCCGGTATTATGGAAAAGCTCTACCGGGTCGAAGGCGTGCCCCGGTCGAAACTCCTGCGCCTCGCCCGTAAGGAAGCATTAAAAGAAGTAGGGCTGAAAGGCCTAATTTCCGATGGTATCAAGATAGGCAGGGCTTTGTTATGAATATAGAAAACCTGCAACAACTGACACAGTTCCAGATTGACGAGCAGCCCCATATCATCGTCGATAAGGAAATTTGCCGTACGTGCGACCACCGTGCCTGTGTCCAGTCCTGCCCGGCCAACTGCTATACGTGGGACGAAGAAACGAAGTTATTGAGCATAGTGTATGAGACCTGCCTGGAGTGCGGCACCTGCTACGTCATCTGCGATAAAGGAGCGCTGGACTGGAGCTACCCGCGGGGAGGCTACGGCGTTTGCTTCCGGCTGACCTGATATAAGGGCAATGGATAATGATAAATAAAACACATTTACTACTGCGTCATTCCCAACTTGATTGGGAATCCAGAAGTTCCTGGATTCCCGCTTCCGCGGGAATGACAAAATACGGAGAATCCCGCAAGATATTACATTTGTTGTAGAAAAATAACATGAAAATAATCGTTTGTTTAAAAGAGGTGGTTGACCCGGCATTGAGCCTGGATTTCGGCCTGACAAACAGGGTCGTCTTCCGGGAGGGCCTGCCCCTCCGGCTCAATCCCAACGACGCGGCTGCCCTGGTCATGGCGCTGGGACTCAGGTCGCCGGATGAAGGAGAAAAAAAAGAAATCACCCTCATCTCCATCGGGCCGGAAAGCGTGGATGGCTATCTCAGAAACGGGCTTGCCCTCGGAGCAGATAAGGCCGTACGCATATGGGGTGAAGATTTTACGAACTTATCTTCCCACCAGAAAGCCGGATTGCTGACCGGTGCCGTATCGCTCGTCGGCGCCGACCTCGTTTTCACGGGAGCCATGAGCCTTGATACCGGCAACGGGCAGGTCGGGGCATTAATAGCCAGTCGACTCGGCTTACCCTGTGTTAATGATGTCGTTGCACTCGAGTTGGACAGGGAACAGAACAATATCAACCTCACCAGAGACATCGGCCGGGGAGAACGGGAAAAATTGCGGTGCTCACTGCCCGCCGTTATTACCGTAAAGGGCGAAAAACAGCTGCCGTATGCCTCCCTGGACAGGCTCATCGAGAGTAAATCAGGCGAGGTAACGCTGCTATCACCTGCCGACCTGGGTATTTCCGGCGAGGAACTGCAAAACGACCCGACTCTAATTACCGACCTCGTTTACCCCAGGCCCCGGCCGAGGAGAGTGCCGCCGCTGGACAGCTCCCTGCCGGCATTTCACCGGATACTGCAATTGCTGGAGGGCGGTATTTCTAAACGAAAAGGCACGATGCTCGAAGGCAGCAGCGAGGAACTGGCCGAACAACTCTTCGAGGTCCTCAAAAACGAGGGGGTAATCAGACCGGCCACAGGCCCATGAAAGGGTTCGGGTTTGCACTGGCGGACAACACCTTCTTAAGAGAAGACGCTGATAAATATTTCCTGATTTCACGCCTGCCTGTTAAAATTCTCCGACTCAACGAATCTCTTTACCGGCTTCTCGGACATATTCAGGATGGCGGCGAGCTAGCCGACTTCGCCAGCCGGAACCCGGGCCTCGATGCAGGTAATTTATTAAGAGTATTACTGTCTCTCGTAGCGAAGGGATATCTGAAACTGGTGGGAATAGCTGACATTGACGAATTCCCCGTAGTCTCCGTTATCATACCGGTCAAAGACCAGCCCGAAGATTTAATCGAGTGCCTGCAATCGCTGAAAAATCTCGATTATCCCGCCGACCGACTGGAAATCATCGTGGTGGACGACGGTTCGCAAAAAGAAATTTACGGGGTTGTTGATTTTCCCGACGTTAAAATTATCCGCCAGGCCGAATCGCAGGGTCCGGCAGGCTGCCGGAATATCGGGGCGGAAAATGCCCGCGGTGAAATTTTAGCCTTTATTGATGCCGACTGCATGGCCGGGGAGAAATGGCTGAAGGAGATAATCCCCCTGTTTACAGCGGCTCAAGTAGGGGCGGTGGGGGGCTACGTGGACGGTTACTATAAAGACAGCCTCCTCGACAGATACGAGCGGGTATCCTCTTCGTTGAACATGGGCAATCGGCTCCTCCTTGAGGGCAGGACGGAATCGAGTTTCTACGTGCCCACGGCCAATATGCTGGTGAATCGTGAAGCGTTTAAAGCCGCCGGGGGTTTCAAAGCCGGGATGTACGTAGGAGAGGACGTTGATTTTTGCTGGCGTCTGAGAAATTCCGGCTATACGCTCCTTTATATCCCCTCGGGCAGCGTGGCCCACAAGCACCGCAACAAGCTCGGCAGGATGCTGAAACGCCGTGGCGAGTACGGGACATCGGAGGCCATTCTCTACCGGACTCACCCCGACAAAAAGAAATCCTTTTTCATTTCCGTTTTTTCCGGCCTGTCCTTCCTGGCGTTTACCCTCGCCATCCTGCTGGTAAATGCCTGGCCGGTTGTCGCGATGCTCATCCTGTTCGGGCTTGACCTGTGGCGTAAGTCCGCTACCCTGCTGAAATTCAACGTTACGCTCCCTTTCCCGCAGGTAATTTACGCCACGTTGCGGAGCTATCTCTCCTTCTTTTACTTCGCCTTCTTTCACCTGGTACGGTATTACCTGATTCTTATATTCGCTCTCGGCTTTCTATGGCACCCCCTGTGGTATTTCGGCGGCCTGGTGATAATCTGCACATCCATCGTGGACTACCGGGTTAGAAAGCCGAAGCTACTTTACCCGGTATTTCTCTTTTTCTATCTGCTGGAACACCTGGTCTATCAGGTCGGCGTATTCCGGGGATGCTGCAAGCAGAAATATTTCGGGTCGTATATACTATCGTTTAGACACTCCTGATATGAGAAATGAAGATGAGCAACCCGTTTAAGTTCTACGGGACCGCCGCCGGACTGCTCGGCAGGGCCCTGGGGTTCCGCTTTGCCAGAACTAGGGCGGCCCCCCTCAAGCCCGCGGTGGTCAGCCTGGCGGTGACCAACCGGTGCAATTCCCACTGCATCATGTGCAATATGTGGAGACGGGCTAAAGAGCACCCGAATATTCAATTCCTCGAGCTTTCCCAGAGAGAAATCATAGATTTATTCTCGCGGCCTTTGTTCTCGGAGCTGGTTGAACTGGACCTGACCGGCGGCGAACCCCATCTCAGGGACGACCTGGTCGAGATAGCGCTGGGTATAGCCGGCCTCAAGCAAAAATACCTGCCGCACTTGAGAAGCATCGTCATTACGTCCAACGGTCTGCTGCCGGAAAGAATAATTTCCAACTATCAAAAAATACTGGAAGGTCTCAGGGACACGAATATCGACCTGGTTACCGTGGCGTCTTTAGATGGTATCGGGGCGGCCCATGATAAAATAAGGGGAACTAAAGGCGCTTTTAAACTGGCCACCGGGACCATCGGCGGATTGCTGGAACTCAAAGAGAAATACCCCAACTACTTCATCGGCGTAAAAACCACGGTTCTCCCGGAGAATATCGATAGCCTTGATGGCATCCTCGAGTTCGCCCTGAAAGAGAACCTTTTTACCATTATCTCGCCGGTCTTTTTCACCGAGACACGGTTCAGAAACGCCGATAAAAGAGAGTCGTTGCGACTCAGCCCATCCGACCATGAAAAGCTCTTGAATTTCTACAATCGCAGCGAATTGAATACCAACTACTTCTATTCGAGGATACGCAGCCTCCTGTCTGACGGCCGGAAAAGCTGGTCATGTACAGCCGCCTTCAACTACATGTTCATCGAGTACGACGGGACGGTATATCCCTGCGAATTGCTCTCCGAACCAACCGGCAACGTAAAAGAACAGGACCCGGAAACAGTCTGGAACAGCCCCCAGGCGCACTACTGCCGTACGCGCATCGAAAAAACGGAGCAATGCCGGAACTGCATCGAGCCGGGAGCCGTACGTTACAGCGCCTGCGCCGAAGGTTTAAGCTATCTGGGATTTCTCAGGAAACTCGGCGGTCGCCGCTACCAAGAAAGCCTCTACGGGGAAGGTTTTAATAAATACCTCGATAGATAGTTGCTAATCGTATTGAATGACCCACCGCCCGATGACTTTCCTGGCCAGTATCGCCTCCCTGACCTCATCGAGGTCATTCAGCGTAATCAACCTGGTTATCAGTTTATCGGTCTTCAGTAGGCCGGTATTCATTACTTCCATCAGGCTGGGGAGGTCCTCGGTGGGGTGAGTCTCTCCATAGAGGGTGCCTTTTATCGACTTCGCATGCAGGGGGGCGTAAAACATGGGAATACTGGTAGTAGAATCTATGGATGGTATACCGATGGCGACTACCGTACCCCCCGGGCGTAACGAGTACCATGCCTGCACCTGTGCCCCGGGGTCGCCGGTGGCCTCGATGGCAAACTCCAGCCCGGCGCCATCGGTGAGTTCCTTAATAATGGGAATCGGGTCGTCCTTGCTGGAATCGATAAAGTGGGTAGCCCCGAACTCCATGGCTATATCCCGCTTCGATACCTCCAAATCAACGGCGACAACCGGATTACAGTTGCGCAGCGCCGCAAAACGTATGGCATTCAGCCCGATGCCGCCGCAACCCCATACCGCTATCGAGTCGCCTTCCCGCGCCTGAGCCACGTTAACGACACTTCCCCACCCCGTGGCCACGGAGCAGCCGAGCTGGCAGAGTTGCTCGGGAGGCAGCTTGATATGGTCGGGCACCTTGATAGCGCCGATTTCGGGCATGACGCTGTGGGTAGCGAAACCGGCAATAAAGCTGCCCAGTCCAACCCTCTTGCCGTCCTTATCCGTCAATCGCGACGTGCCGTCCAGGAGATTCCCTTCCTGGAAGAATGTCATGCTTGTCTCGCACAGGTTGGGGCGTCCCCGTCGGCACTGGAAACAGTACCCGCAGGGCACCATCCAGCAGCCTATGACACGGTCGCCCGGCTTTAGTTTGGTCACGCCCGGGCCCACTTTTTCCACTACGGCACAGGCTTCGTGGCCGGGAACCATGGGGACATCCTGCGGTATATATCCCAGCCATACGGACGCATCGGAGTGGCAGAACCCGCAGGCCAGCATTTTTACCTGTACCTCTTTCTCCCGGGGCTCCGCCAGTTCCAGCTCCTCAATCTTCATCGGCACCCCGTATTCCCGCAAAACGGCGGCTTTAATCTTCATTTTTATCCTCCCGTATTTCTATTTGCAATACTGGATATCGGCATTCGGATAGACGGCGACCTTCGCGCCGGACTTATGCTTCTCTTGAAGCAGCTTCATAACATCACTCCAGTCGTGCACCAAGAATACTCTATCGGTGTCTTCCAGGTAATTTTTACTGGAAAGCTCGGGATATTCACTGAAGATGATTAGTCGGTTCACGTTCGGCGGCGGCTTCATCTGCAGTCTTAGCGCCCCGCCGATATCATTCCCGAAAGGCCCCATGAGGTAGTGGGTAATCTGCCCTTCCGGCGCGTTGGCGATAAGAACGACATCGCCACCCTTTTGACTTACCGAGGGAAAGGCGACCAGCAGCCCGGAAATGGCCTCGTTAGCCTTGGCGAATGTATTCGCAATAACTATATCCTTATCTTCGGCTGCCGGCGCGAGATAGTGTGCTGCCGCTTCTTCGAGGGCGGCGGCATAGGCCGGGGCGGGAGCACCGGCGAAGACAGCCGCCGTCTCTCCCCACATATTAACAACGGCATCGATTTTAACATCCAGACCGACGATGTCCGCCGCTTCGTTAATGTCCCGGCGGCGCGGGTTATCTTTATAAACGCCCATGCCGGTAACCGTATCTTTAACCCCCCCTGATTCCGAAGATACCTGGGGGGTGTGCATGGCTACTATCGTTCCGTAGGCCGCCACCCCCGGCAGCACTATTTTGCTGCCGCCGCCGAACCCGGCCATGATATGCGGCACGATGGAACCAATGCCTATTTTAAGGTCACACTTCATTACCTCGGCATTTATGCGTACTTTAATGCCGCTGGTAGTCGTGCCCGCATACACGCACTTCAGGTACGGGGCATGATTATAGACCGGGAACCGCGCCAGGATACCCTCGCCCAGTTTTTTAGCGAAGTCGAGTCGATTCATCGCCTGATGGCAGCCGCAGGCGGCGACAAAGCGTATCTGACTATCCGCAATGCCGGCCGCAGCCAGCTCTTCAAGGACATGGGGCACAATCTCCGCCACCCGCGTGACCCGCGCCATATCATCAAAGATGATAACCACCTCTTTTTTCCCGCGGGCGTATTCTCGCAGCGGCGGCATACCGATCAGTCCAGTAACGGCTTTCTTGATTTCTTCAGGTTTCAGGGGCGGCCGGTCGTACCCCGCCATGTTGCAGACTTCTACATCCCAGCTTTGCGGGAAGGACAAACCCAATTCCTTGGCACCGTGCCAGGCGAGTTGGGGTAAAGTAATCGTATTCAATGAGTCATAACCCCCTTACCAGACATAAAATTGCGATACTAGACGCTCAGTCCCAGCGAATGTATGGCGAACTCATTATGCCCCAGCATCTCGGCCTTCGTTGCCTTGCCGGAGGCAACCTCGATAATTTCCTGGAAAATCCGCTCGCCAATACTCTTCATCGACACTTCGCCCTCCAGTATGTCGCCGGCATTGATGTCTATATTTTCTTTCATACGCCGGTAGATTCCGCTATTGGATGAGACCTTTATCACCGGAGCAATGGGCGCCCCCAGCGGCGTTCCCCTTCCCGTGGTAAAAACGATGACCTGAGCGCCAGCGGCAATCAAGCCCGTGTTGCTGACGGCGTCATGGGCCGGACCGTCCATGATTACCAATCCTTTTTCCGCCGGCTTATCCGCGTAATCCACCACCTGCCTGATGGTGGAAGTACCGCCTTTAAGAACCGCCCCCAGCGACTTTTCCTCGAGGGTGGTCAGCCCTCCTTCTTTGTTACCCGGCGACGGCTCCGAGGTACGAATATCCACTCCCGCCTTTTTTGCGATGGCTTCGGTAGCCGAGGTTATTTCCCGGATACGCTTTTCAACCGCCTCGCTGGCCGCCCTCCTGCACAGCGTATCTTCCGCGCCAATCAGTTCCGGCGTTTCCGTAAGCAAAACGGTGCCGCCTTCGTCTACCAGCATATCCGCGGCGAATCCCAAGGCAGGGTTGGCCGTAAGGCCCGACAGGGTATCCGAGCCGCCGCAGTTGGTGCCGAGTATCAGCTCGGAGATATCCACCGGCTCACGCCTTGCCATAGCCGCTTCTTCCAGCAGTCCGGCTGCCAGCGTCCTGCCTTTCTCGACCGTGGCGGTGGTGCCGCCTTCGGCCTGGATGCTCAATACCTCAAACCTTTGGCCCGCTTTAGCTATCTTTCCGGCTACCAGTTCCGGCGTGATTAACTCGCACCCGAGACCGACCAGTAACACCCCGGCCACATTGGGATGGCTGCAGAAACCGACCATGGTTTTTATTATGTGTTCTTTCTCCTCGCCGAGGTGACCGCAACCATGAGGATGGGCAACGCTGACCGTACCGGGTACGGCCCGGCTTATCATGTCGGCCACTGACGAGGCACAGATTACCGTGGGAAACACCAGTACGCGGTTCCGCGTCCCGACATTACCGTTCTTCCGGCGGTATCCCATGAAGTTCACGGCCTGTCCCCCCTCCCCCTCAAGCCTTCGACGTTGCGTATATGCACGTGCTCTCCCTTCTTGATGCTCGCCGTGGCCTGCCCGATTGTCTCCCCGTATTTAATTATCCTCTCACCCCGCCCGATATCCTTAAGGGCAAATTTATGCCCGAAGGGAATCGA
>JAUWGD010000135.1 GCA_030606585.1 Dehalococcoidales bacterium
TCCCGGCACTGCTGGATAAAGGCCTCAAAGCGTATCGACTCTCCCGGGTCTTTGGTCCCCTCCACTACCACGTTCAGGACGGGCAGGCCGTAGTCCTGGCGGAACTGGTGCAAAAGAAGGCTCACGATAATTCCCGGCATGCACCCGAACGGCAGGATATTCACTATCCCATCGAAGCCGTGCTCGGCGTATTCCACGACTCTCCCCATGCTCAGGATGGCTTCCCCCTCCACGGCGGGCGTCAGGTAGGTATGGCCCCGGTCGAGTATCTGCTGTGTTGACAGTTCGCGGGCGAACGACTCAATGGAATTGTCGAACTGCTTTCTTAACGGCTCGGCGACGTTTTCCTGGACAATCTCGGTTATCTTCTGCCGGGTCCAGTCGCGCCAGCCGCCTTCCAGGTGGAGTCGGTTCCGCCGCTTCCGCTGGTGGTCGATATAGTCCAGCCATTCCTCAAGAGGCGGCACCCCGCACTGTGCCCCCAGCGCTTCCAGCTTGCCGACCAGCGCGTCGTTGGCGAACCGGTTGCTCCGTACGAATATCTCCCCGACGACGCCGATACGCGGCTTCGGTGCGCCGGTGTCTATTTTAATTGCTTTAAAAGCGTCCCTGGTACGACAGGAGAACTCTCTTAATACACTGCCGTCCTTCCCGGTGTGATTAATCAGCCGGTCCAGCCACTCAATATAGACAGCATCGGTCTCGCCCTTATTCACCTCGTAGGGTCGTCTCTCCAGCACCATCTTCTGCATGGAGTCGAGGATGGTAATAGCCCTCCAGGCGTGGAGACGGAAACCCTGCCCCAGGGATGCCATATCTTTGTGGTAGCCTCCCGTCTGGTCGAAGACGAGGATGGGCACCTGCTGCAGTCCCAGTTCGTCGAGTATCAGGCGGTGCAGCCGGTTATACTGTCCAAAGCGGCACGGGCCGCTGGCGGCGGGCATGAAGAAGGCGGCATGGTCGGGATCGAAGTCCGGCGTCATCGTTTTCTTGACGATATCTCCGCTGGTAATGATGCTGGGGTAACATTCCTTTCCCGTGGTGTATTTGCGGCCTATTTCCAGGGTAAGGTCGTCCGACTCCGGCAGTGGTTCGGCATCGACGCCGCCGTGTCTCATGGCGGCGGCCAGCACATAGCCGTGGTCAATCATGTAGGGCACGTAAACGCGCCGGGTGTTGGTGTAGTTGGAGGAGATGCTGACAAGGGGTATGTATTTGCTGGTGCCCTGTGTTTTGGCGTTGCGAATCGTATCGATGAATGCCTCGCAGCGGGTGATAATGCCGGCATCCGCGGAATGCTCGTCGATTTCTATGGTCAGGAAGGGCTTGCCCTCGGTCTCCTTACCGAAGAATTTTACTAAATAAGAGTCGGGGCCGCAGGCGAAATTGGTGACATAGAGTCCGAACAGGCGGGGGTCGCGGGCAATGATTCTGCCGGCGCACATTATTTTCTGTCCCGCCTTCCAGTACATGTTGGGGTGGGCTTTGCCGACTTCCCCGGCCACCGATTGCAGCGGCAGGAAGTCCAGCGGTATCGCCAGGATATTTGAATCACGCAGCTTTTCCGGCAGGTTGAGTGTCATGGCTTCGTCGCAGGTGTTATAGGCGCGGCCGATGATAACGATAGCCTTCTCGTCAGCCTTGATATTGTCCAGTACCTCCCGCCCCCGCCTCTGCTGCCAGTCGTTGAAACTATCGAACGACTCAAACGCTACTTGAATAGCTTTATCGATTATCGCGTTCGAGGTGATACCGGCATCGCGGGCGGTCTTCCTCAAGACTTTTTGCTGCCAGGAACGACCGCGGTCGGGGTGGACAACCGGTCTTAATACTTTCGGCTGTTTCCCCGAAGGTGTAGTCAGCGATTCCTTGATGCGTGTGGAGCTCAATAGAATGTAGGGTAAGCTCTGGGTAAGCGGGCAGTTCCAGGATTTATTGAAGTCGTCCGAGAGTTTTTCCATGGTGCACTGCACGGGCAGGAAGATAAAATCCGGCTCTTTTTCCAGCAGGTTGAGGGCATGACCGTGAGCCAGCTTGATGGGCAGGCACGGCTCCTCGACGATATTTTCCACGCCCTGGCGTATAATATGCCGGTTGGTAGGGTCGGAAAGCACCACCTGAAAGCCCAGCTCGGTAAAAAACGCCTTCCACAGCGGGAAAAGCTCGTGGAAGAACAGTACCCTGGGAATGCCCACCGTCCTGCCGTTGGGGTTATCGGGTTCGTCTTTAGGGTAGGTGTTAATCAGGGCTTGGGCGCGTTCTTCGAACAGGCGCGGTATCTTTGAAGACTCGCGCTTCTCTTTTTTCTCCTGGCTGTCCCACTTTCCGCAGCGGGAGCCGTAGAAAAGGGGTTTCTCCCCCTCGAAGACTACCTTGTGAATTTCACATCGATTAGAGCAGCTCTCACATTCGAAGGAAGACAATTCATATTTTCGACCGGCCAGGTCGAAGCCCCGGAAGCGTGTCTCACTGTCGCTGGCTTCCATCTCTTCTCTGGCCAGCATAGCTACGCCGATAGCTCCGAGGATATCATGTTGGGGCGGCACCTGTACTTTCTTGCCCAGGATACTCTCAAAGGCGGCTTTAACGGCTCGATTGAAGGCGGTGCCTCCCTGGAATAGAATGTGGTCGCCGATTTTCCGGTCCTCGACCACCTTGGTCAGGTAGTTTTTCACCACGGAATAAGCGAGCCCGGCCACCAGGTCTTCCTTGGCGGCACCCCTCTGCTTGCAGTAGTTCTGCTGCGACTCCATGAAGACGGTGCAGCGCTCACCCAGGTCCAGCGGTTTTTTCGAGGCCAGTCCCAGCTTGCCGAATTCCTCCTCGATACTGATGCCCAGCTTTTCCGCCTGCTCTTCGAGGAACGAACCGGTGCCGGCGGCACAGACTTTATTCATGGCGAAGTCGATTATAGTACCGTTTTGCAGGCTGACGTATTTAGCATCCTGCCCGCCGATTTCAAAAATGGTGTCCACATCGGGACATTCGAAGGAAGCAGCCCTGGCGTGACTGGTAATTTCATTGCGGATAATGTCAGCGCCGAAGAACTCGCCGGTCATATAGCGTCCGGAGCCGGTTGAACCGGAGCCCTTGATAATAACTCTGCCTTTTAGTTCCTGGCCGACCTCGTAAAGTCCTTTTTTCACGGCTTCGATAGGCTGACTGGCGGTCATCAGGTAGCGCCGCGACAGCACTTTATTGTCCCTGTCTATCACCACGACATTGGTGCTGATAGAGCCTATATCCACGCCGATATAGGCTTCAACGGGTTTTTCGGAGTCGATTTTAACCGGCTCGATATCTATGGGATAGTCATCACCGCTCAGGGGAGACATGGTAACGAACTCATATTCACGCCGGGTGATATAGTCCCGCAGTCGCTGGAGAGTGTCTCCGGGCAGGGGATTTCCCTTTCCGGCAAGGGCAGCCCCCAGTGCTCCCAGGACGGCGAAATGCTCAGGGATAATCAGGTCCTCGTTTGCTAACTCCAGTACCTCCAGCACGGCGCGTCGTATGCCCTTGTTGGCGGCCACGCCGCCCTGGAAAGAGACGGGTTTTCCCATGTCGCGACCGCGGATTACCTGTCCTTTGAAGTTGCGTATCATGGCGAAGCACAGGCCGGCTACAATGTCGTGTACCGGGGTGCCCACCTGCTGAAGGTGAATCATGTCGCTCTTGGCGAAGACGCTGCAGCGTCCCGCCACACGGGGCGGATGCTGCGACTTTAAAGCGACATCGCCGAACTCCTCGATGGGGATGCCCATGCGCGAGGCCTGCTGGTCGAGGAAAGAGCCGGTGCCCGCGGCGCAGACACCATTGAGAGCAAAGTCGGAAACCTTCGGGAGGGCTTCACTCGCCTCTTTTTCCAGGACGATGAGCTTGGAGTCTTCGCCGCCTATCTCTAGGATGGTCTGCACTTCGGGGTGGAAACGGGCGGTGCCGGCCGCTTGTGCGGTGATTTCGTTGATAAATGGTATGCCCAGCAGGGTGGCGATAAGCTGTCCGCCGGTTCCCGTGGCGGCGGCTGTCTGGAACCGTTCGGCGGGGTATTTGGCCAGTATTTCCTCCAGAATAGCCAGGACAGTCTCCATGGGCTGCCCCTTGGTACGGACATATCTAGATTCGATAATACTATCGGCCTCGTCCACCACCACGACCTTGGCGGTTACCGAGCCGATATCAATGCCGAGTTTCATGTATAAATTCACCGGTAAATAATAAACTCTGGTCAGGCATGTCTGCCAGTCAGTAGCTTACTATATTATAGCCATGCTAGGGTGGTATGTAAACTGGGGTTAATATCGCGTTATCAAGAAGAAGTATTGTTATAAAAGAGGTGAGGGGGAAGCCGTAATGCCCCTTACCAGCTTCCCCCACGTTTGAGGGAGGAGGAGAAAATGGTATATCTGGTCCCTGGCCCCGACCGTGTTATTCTATAACGTTCCGGCTTTGATGGAAATCGGCTAAAATACCTAATTTTCAGGGAAATACCCGGTATTCGAAGGTTGAATTGGTTAATAGCGGACACGGTCAGTACTAATTAAGGGAGAAATAGAGGTCCATAAGGATGTTGAGAGTCCTCACGGAGTTTACCAGCGGCGCCGTATCGGTCTTTGAATCTGAAATGGCGCCGAGGCTTTTTTCCAGGTC
>JAUWGD010000042.1 GCA_030606585.1 Dehalococcoidales bacterium
TGACATTAAGCCCCGCCCCATGGCCACCATTTGCTGCTCACCGCCGCTTAATGTTCTGGCCTGTTGCTTAGCTCTTTCTTTTAATGTGGGGAAAAGTTGATAAACCTGCTCCATGGTTTCCTGCTTCTGTTTCCAGGCGCGGCTGGAATACGCTCCCATCTCCAGGTTCTCGAGTACGGACATGTCCGTAAAGAGTTTTCTGCCTTCGGGTATGTGAGAGATACCGAGTTCTACAATGTTGTTAGGTGACATACCATCGATTCTCTGGCCGAGGAAGCTTATGGAGCCCGAGGTAGGGCGTATGACACCGGATATAGTATTAAGAAGGGTTGATTTACCGGCGCCGTTGGCGCCGATCAGGGCGGCGATTTCCCCCTCCTCGATTTTCAGGCAGACATCCCATAACGCCTGAATTGGGCCGTAATAAGTATTAATATTGTTAACTTCCAACATTTGTCTACTCTCCCAAGTATACCTCAATTACTTTTTTACTGGTAGCAATTTCCTGGGGTGTTCCTTCGGCTATCTTCTCGCCGTGATGGAGCACGATAATACGGTCGCATACGTTCATGATTGCTTTCATAACGTGCTCAATCATGACAATGGTGATTCCTTTATCCCGAATCTTCTTTACCAATTCCATGCCCTCGGTAATCTCCGTGGCATTCAGACCCGCCATCAGCTCATCAAGCAATAATAGCTCTGGCCTGGTTGCCATCGCCCTGGCCACTTCAAGGCGTTTCTGGTTGGCCAGTGTCAGGTCTCTGGCAGGAAGAGCCGCCATGTCAGATAACCCGACAAACTCCAGCGATTCCGAGGCTTCTCTGGCAGCGTCGGCTGAAGACATACCTGGTGATGTTCCGAAGAATGAGCCGGCTAATACATTCTGGAGAACCGGCATATTAGTAAAAATTTTCACTGTTTGGAAAGTCCTGGCAATTCCCATACGGCAGATTTTATGTGGCTTTTTGCCGGTGATATTTTTACCTTTGAACTTAATAACCCCCGGTTTGGGTACCAGAGACGCCGATATTAAATTAAAGAGCGTTGTTTTGCCAGCGCCATTAGGGCCGATGAGACCGACGACTTCACCCTGGCCGACATAGAAGTCGACATTGGAAACCGCGGCCAGCCCGCCGAAATACTTGGTTACCTTTTCACCTTCAAGTATTTGCATCTTGCTTCGCCGCACCTCCTTTTCGCCACCTTCGTATCAATCTCCACAACTTCTGTATCAGTCCGATAAGTCCATCGGGCAGGTATAGTATAGCAGCCACTAATACGAAGCCGAATATAAGCATGTAGTAATAGGGGAACTCGGTTTGTAGCTTTTCTTGCAGGTAGGCAAAAATCACGGCGCCTATTACCGGACCGTAAATTTGACCCATACCCCCGAAGATAGCCATCAAGACCGGCATGAAAGAAAAGAGTGGATTAAAGGCGACATATGGGTCAACATATGTTAATTTTGTAGCCCAGATTACCCCGGCGGCCCCCATAAAGAAAGCGCTGATGGCGAAGGTGATGACCTTCACCATGGTTACGTTAACGCCGATGTGGGCCGCGGCTTCCTCATTCTCACCGATACTCCGCATGGCCAGACCGAATTTGGAGCGCCGGATAAGGTAGGTGGTGAGCATTAACAGGACAAAAATAGCCAGCATGATGTAAAAAATAACGTCATTATCCACCAACATGACGAATCGACCACGTGTATGGGTTACAGTATGCTCCCACCAGTTGCCAAGCTCCAGGATGAGCACAACGAGTCCGAAGGTGAAGATAGCAAAATATATGCCCCTCAGCCTTAAAGTCAGAGCGCCAACGCCAAGGGCGACCAGGCTGCTTACCAGACCGCCAATAACGACTACCACCAGCAGGGGAAGTATCGCCCCCGTGTTCGGCAGAAAGATGGCTGAAGCATAGATACCGATCCCGAAGAAGGCGGCCGTGGCCAGCGACATGTAGCCGGTAGGACCGGAAAAAAGGACCCAGCTCACCGTAAGGATGATATACATCAAGATTGAGGTTACCATTATGACATTATAAAGCGAGCCATAGAATGGCAGAGTAACCAGCGCGATTAATATGACGAGACTAATTAACCCCGGTATAAGGAACCCTTTGGATGTAAATCTGGTAATATTCATATCTCTACTTCCCAAAAATACCTTTCGGCCTCACCAGGAGCAGGAGCATGAAGATGAAATAGTAGGCAGCCAGTGATAAGCTCGGGTCTATATAAGTTACTATTTCGCCTATAATACCCAGGATAAGACCCCCGATAAAAGCGCCGGGGATACTGCCCAGCCCGCCCAGGACGATAATGATAATGGCGATGAGGGTATATTGCAGACCCATAGCTGGATTGAGGGGAATCCGCATGCTGTAAAGTACGCCGGCCAGACCGGCCATTGCGGCACCAAAGCCGAAACATAAAGCCAGCACGCGGTTAATGTTTACCCCCATGAGGCTGGCAGTGGTCGGGTCTTGAGCGGCTGACCGGATTCCCTTTCCCATGTGGGTACGGGCTAAAAAGATGTAGAAGGCTACACCTATGCCTATAGCAAAGCCGAGGATTACCAGCTTGTTGGCACTAAATATCGCCCCCCCCAAATCAACCCCAAAATTTAAGTAAGTGTACGCCCTGTAGTCGGCACCCCAGATTTGCAAAGCTATACCTTGAATGACGTACATGAGACCAAAAGTGGCTAACAGAGAACTGGCCTCAAAGGCACCCGGGTTTGGCGCCGAGGTTCTAAGCTGTGTGAACAGAGTCCGCTGAAGTAGAAAACCGATTATGAATGCAATGGGGCCGACAATAGCAAGACAAATAAGTGGGTTGATACCAACCACGGTGTAAAGCGTAAAGGTGCTGAAAGCCCCGAGCATAATGAATTCGCCGTGAGAGATATTCAGCACCCGGGCAACGCCGTACTGCAGGCTCAAGCCCATAGCGATCAGGGCATAGATACCGCCCAGCAGTAAACCGCCAATCGCTACATCCATGATAGTTACAATGCTTTCAGGCATAATGATAGCTTTCCAGTCTTTTCCTCACGAGTGCAGGCTGCCTACAAGGTGCAGGAGGAACCAGCTGGTGAGATGAGACACCTCAAACAAGGCGTTATCTTCGCACCCTTTAGACAGCCTGCTTATTATATCGTTACACTATAGCACTAACTGTTGCTATATGTTTAGTTTTACTAAGGTGTTGGCCAATCCGGCTTGGGATAGACCCAGTCTGACGTAAGGACCACGCCAGGCCAGTCACCGCCGCCTACGATTTCCACCGTCCCATCCTGCCACTGACCAATCTCACCGGGATGGGTGTCCTTGACCATAAGTCCGCCACCAAATTCACCGAACATCTCGAAGTAGGTATTTCCCAGAATGGTATCGAATTGGTTCGAGGCTATGTAATCCCTTAACACGTCCTGGTCAAGGGTTCCGGTCACCTCGATAGCCTCCTGCCAGATTTGCACCAGAGGCGCGTAGTATGGATGTCCCCACCAATCCAGGTTTGGCCAGCCAACGAGAGCCTCGAGGTCAGCATATAGTTGTGCAAATTCGGGAGATGTTTTTTCGTTCGCAGCGGCAAAACAGGTTACCCCGTTTATTGTCATGGGATCACCGCCAAACGATATGCCGTAAAAGCCGAAATTGGCTCCAGGGCCCATGAGAACGGCCGGCGGGTTAAAGCCAATTGCCATCATCTCACCGGTAACCGGCATGATTATAGGGGGATAGGCAAAAACGCAAAAGAGATCGGGATCAGCCGCCTTGGCGTCCTTAACCAGGAGTGAGAAGTCCGTATAGGTTATCGGAACGGATTTGTTAGCGATTACTTCAATTCCATACTTGGGGAATTCTATAGCCGCCACGCCGCCATACTCCACGCCGTGGAGGTCGGCAATGGTGATTATATACGCCGTCTTGGCGCCCTTGGCAGCAGCCATTTCAGCGAAAACCGGCAACTGGTAGTGGTCGGAGAAGGGCAGGGAGATAAACACGTAGGGCAGACCGTAAAGGGCGTCCCTCATAATGGTGGCGCCGCCCTCGGCTGTGAGGAGTACCATCCCGTATTTATTGGCTACGGGGGCTTGAGCAGAAATGAAAGCGGTGCCACAGGCGGAGAACAGGATGTCAACCTCGTCCTCCAATATCAGCTTTTCTGTCAGCCTCACCATGGTGCCCACATCAGTGGCATCATCATATATGATGTACTCTACGGGCAATTTCTTGCCGTACTCTTCCACATATATCCCGCCCTCGGCATTGACCCTTTCCTGCCACATCTGCATGATTGGCCCGAATGCCGCGTCTCCGATAGGAGCGTTTGGACCGGAGAGAGGCCTGGAAGCGCCAATAACGATACTATTCTTGGTTGGTCCTGCCGGTTCTGGTTCCGGTTCCGGTTCCGGTGCGGGAGCCGGTTCAGGTTCCGGCTCCGGAGCGGGTGATGGTGCCGGTGCCGGTGCCGGCGCTGGCTCTTCTTCAGCACAACCGGCCACTGCAGTTGAAATCAAGATTAAACAAATTGACAATGGTATGATGTATTTTCTAATTTTTTTCCACATGTATACACCTCCTGTTATTCCGTACTAGACTTTGGGATTTCTGGCTTACCTGTCTTCCATACACAGTACCTCCCTGATTATCAGCTTTCTATATGAAATTGTGATATATGCAACTTACCATGGCGGTGATTAGATTTCAATATAAAAATCTCTATGAGTTTATAGAGAACTTTATACACACCTTAACCTGCCGCCGTTTATATAACTGAATTTTCACTCTCCTGCGATATGTTAAAAATCATAAAATGCAGCGTAGCACTCTGATTTGTAATACTACCCTTATAACTAGGTTCGCCAAACTTTATAATAACCTTATGATGGTTGTCAAGTGTCGTAGCTGTGATTTGAAGAAATATTTACACAAAAAAATCCGTGGCCCGGAGTCTGGCATAATGGTACCTGAACAGGGCACAGATGGTGATACATAATATCAGGCCGGCGATTTGCGTGGTTATGCGAGTTTGACTTGAGTTGCTTTAATTGGTCTTACGGGGAATCCGGAAGCCAAAAACTACCGGAACGCCCTCCTGTTTTGCGTCTTCTCCCGTGTAATGAACACGGTCGATACGCTTGCCTTTAGCTTCTCCGGGCTCAGGTTTAGCATACAATGCGATAGAGCCGCCGGTGTTCTTCAGCATAAGCGGCTTGATCGGCTTGATGGAAACCGCTTCGCCCGGACTTAACACCAGTTGCTGACCATCGGGTCCCTTTCCGATATCCAGGGGTTTTCTTTTCGTATCCGAGAGAGTCCACGCGTCAAGGTCCACGGCTTCGCCTGAGAGGTTAATTACGGATATCCACTCGTTTTCTCGTTCGTTGCCTTCAGGATTAACCATGGCGGCAGCGATGTAGACATCAACGTCGTCGTCCCCAAAAAAATCACGGGGGCGATCAGCGTCTACGATCTCCTCGCTAGAATCGACCTCGATACGCTCGGGAAAGTGGCTGATATTCAGTCGCGCTCGCTCCGCGGGATTCTCATGAAAAAACAGGGGATTTCTCTGGTAGATTTCATCGTCGAATTGGAGGCCGGTCAACTTCTCAATCTCGGCCACGGTCACCTGGTAGTTCTGATAATTAAACAGTCTGCGTCCCGACCTGTCTGCCAGGGCATCTTGGTCTTGGAGCATGAGGAAAGCACGGACATCCAGTTTATTCGTCTGTTGGTTAATGAAGCAAACGATCTTAAAGAACGCACAAGGGACCATGGTCAATTCACGGCCCTCCGGGGTGATGGTCCGGGAGAAATTGCCGTAGATGGGGCCGCTAAACGACGTAAGCCTTCCATCCTTATCCAGTTTCAGTTTACGTACCCAGTCCTCGAGGGCGACCCACTCGTCCTTATTGAAATTCTCGTGCTGAAGAGAGGCATTGGAGTAGTAGAATGTATCGTCTGACGCCTTTTTAGCCTGAGCCTTAGTGTTTCCCCAGCTGGCGCTGGCCCGTCCCGCCAGGTGACCGCGATCCCACGGATTATTGCGGTAGTAGTGGTTATTGAGCTGGAACTCCGCACTGATTCGCCGGTCGATCAGCCAGTTACTTTTGCGCTTTGTCTTCTTAATTTGGTTCTGGTCGATATTGAGTGCGGCAAAAATCGGCGCCCGTTTTGAGCGATTCGTCACGACGGTGTAGTTGATGTATTTCGCGTAGACACCGTTCTCTAATTCCGGCTGCCTTAAAACCAAGCCATCGAGCCAGGGAGAGAAGGTCGGTAACGGAAGCCTCACCCCATCGAGGAAATTCTCGTCGTAGCCTGACATATGCATCCCCCTGTTAGAGGTTACTTCGCGCGCCGATTATATACCCGCTTATTAACGGGTGTCAAGACCTTTGTGCGAATTTTGAGGGAGGTTGATAAGGAACAGGACGGAACCTGACGGGTTGATAAAGATGGTAGTTGGTAGCGCATGCGGGATTCGAACCCGCGATCTCCTCCTTGAGAGGGAGGTGTCCTAACCGCTAGACGAATGCGCCACTCTCTTAATCTGGCTGGGGAGGAAGGATTCGAACCTTCGCTTACGGATCCAGAGTCCGCTGTCCTACCACTAGACGACTCCCCAGTGACACGTAAATTATAGCATGAAGCTAACCTAGAGACAATGATTACCCTGATTTGACACTCCAGCTATAACAGGTTATTTTTATTACATGAGAGGGGTTCCGCTGTGCCTGATATAGTTGATTTACAGAAGACGCTAGGCGTCACGTTAAAAAAGCTTGCTTTATTGGAGCAGGCGCTGGTACACAGCTCCTACGTCAACGAGAACCCCGACCTCGTTTCCGGCCATAACGAGAGGTTGGAATTCCTCGGCGATGCCGTCCTGGACTTCATCGTCGCGGACAAGCTGTATCGGGACTTCCCCGACCTCGCCGAGGGAGAAATGACAAAACTACGGGCGGCGCTGGTGCGCCGGGACACGCTGGCGCGCGTGGCGCGGGCTATCGGTCTCGGCAATTTTCTCTATATGGGCAAGGGGGAGGAAACGAGCGGAGGACGGGGCAAGACTCCCAATCTGGCGGGGGCTCTGGAGTCGGTGATTGCCGCCGTTTACCTCGACCGGGGCGCGAAAACCGCCGGGGACATGGTTATCCGCCTGCTCGGTGGAGAATGGGAGAAAGTAACCAGCCAGGATACGGGTACCGATTATAAGTCAGAACTGCAGGAACTGGCGCAGTCCAGGTTTCGACTGATGCCATCCTACCATATCGTGGCCGAGTCAGGGCCGGACCACGATAAAACGTTTACGGTCGAGGTAATATTAAATGCGGAGACCCTGGGCAGGGGTATGGGTAAGAGTAAGAAACTGGCTGAGACGGAAGCTGCCCGCGCTGCGTTGAAAAAGCTGGAGCAAGACTTTACGGGATAAATACTATTTGCTAAACTTCTTTAAGAAGTACCTCTTCGGTACGTTAGCGAGGTGTTATTATGGGTAGGCGTGATTACAGACATAGAGAGACGAAAAAGACAAAGAAAGATGCCAGGAAATTGCCCCAGGTTACCATTATGACAACACCGGCCAATGTAGAGGTAATCAGGAAGAAGAAGAAGAGGGAGGAGGAGGAAGAGGTCTAGCCTGATATCTGGAAGAGATGGGGGTGGTTGACGATGGCTGACCTGGCCGCACTACAGGCGACGGTGCACGGTCGCGTGCACGGCGTCTTCTTCCGGGCCTCCGTTCAAAGACGGGCGGAGGAGTTGAAGTTGAGCGGTTACGTACGCAATCTGCCCGACGGCACGGTGGAGGTAAGGGCGGAGGGCGAAAGAGAACGGCTGGAAAAACTGCTCGAATATCTCAGGGTAGGCTCCCGGCCCGCCAGAGTGGATAACGTGCTTACCAGTTGGGTGGAATACACCGGAAATTTTTCAGGTTTCAGCGTTAGATATTAGGCGGGTATTACCGAGTTTCGATTGACTAAGCCTCGAGCTCTACCTTGGCCGACCTTATCAGGTCGAGATAGCCGACCTTCAGTCCCAGAGCGTCGGCCACTTCACGGTCGGCTTCATAAGGTTCATCGATGAATACCTTATCGTATTCCTCGACCTCTCCCTCCGACGGGTCTTCCCTGACGGCGAATTTCTGTCTGGCTTCGACTATCCCCAGGTCGAAGGGCAGGGTAAAATAGAGGTCGGCCAGCACCTTGTCGATTCCCAGGCTGTAGAGGCTCTCCCAGCTGCCCCCGTTGTCCCCGTTGTACTTACTGTTCGGCAGCAGAGAGAGCAGGTTCATGATGGTGAAACTGCCGGTCCCGTTATACGTTTTCAGCGGGGCTACCGTTATCAGGTAGTCGCTGGAAAGAATGACATTAGGTACCCAGAAAGTCGGCATGGCGAATGGCTTGGGCAGCGGATTATCCACCTCGACGAAGATACAGTCCTTGACGTCCAGGGTGAGCACCCGCGGGAAATTATACCCGAGCGCCTGGTATATGGGACGGGTGGGTACGCCGCCGGGGATGCCCTCGAGCAGGAGAATATCGGCATCGCTGACCCGCCGGATACTGGCTATGATGGAAGCCAGCATGTCGGCGCTGGTGGTCACCGGGTAGGGCAGCGGGTAGGAGGCGGTGGGTTTAATGAGGACGCGCCGCGCCCTGGCCACTACCGACGGCACTTTAAAAATAAAATCTGAGGCTTCGTATATCAACTCTTCCTCCTCAGGGAAATGTGCAGGTTTTTAACTTCACCGTTGCCTTGAGGAATCGGTAACATGGCAAGCAGGGTACGTGTCAGTAATTCCTGTAGTGGCGGACTGACGGGTATACTGGCACCGTTAACAACCAGGTCGATATCGTCTTCCCTTCGGTTGGTGTTTATCGTATTTTCAATAAGGCCGGCTATTCCGGCAATGTCGTCCCGCGAGAATTGCGGTACGTTTACATCCAGTGGCTCATCCGTGACCACTGCCAGCAACTGCTGAGGGTCGGTCAGTAATTCCTTGCCCTGTTCGCCGCGGTGGACTTCAATCTTGGGGTAGTTACTACCCTTGAAGCCTTCTGTCAGGATGATGTCGTAGTCCCAGAGGACGAAAGAGGATATCTCCTGCGGGTCAAAATAATGCTCGGTACGGCGGTAGATAGCCAGGTGGTCCAGAGAGTTTATAACCGATATTTCGCTGCCGGCTTTGGTGAAGCGCCAGGTGTCTTTGCTGGCCATATCGAGGTCATTGACATGGTGCGAGTGCTTGACGATGGCTACTTTATGACCGCGCTGTTTAAGCTCGGCAATGAGACTCTCCAGCAGGGTCGTCTTGCCGGAATGCGATTTACCTACAATAGAAATTATCGAATGCATATAATAACCGTTCGGCTAAATGTTTACTTCTTCGTTCCAGTCCAGCATCAATGCCTGGACGGTTTCGCCTTTATTTACCGTTTTCCTGTCTTCGGAAATAACCACCAGTCCGTTGGCCAGGCTCATGGAAGAAAGGATTCCCGAGCCCTGCGGGCCGGTGAGTCGCGCATAGTAGTGACCGTTACGTCTTTCGATTATCGCCCTGTCGTAGATGCGGCGTCCGGCGTCGTTTTTCACGTCATCTTCCAGTATCGCTTCAACAGCGGGCTTGGCGAAGTTCTTTTTCCCCATCATCTTCAGCAGTGCCGGCCGGACGAACAGCTCGAAGCTTACCATGCAACTGACAGAGTTGCCGGGCAGTCCGAGGTGCGGGATACTTTTCTCTTTGCCTTTTATCTTGCCGAAAGCCAGGGGTTTCCCCGGTTTGACGCGTACCTTCCAGAAGACCATTTCGCCGTCCCTGTCCAGGATATCTTTCACTATGTCGTAATCGCCCATGGATACACCGCCGGTCGTCAGCAGCACATCGGCGCCCTGCGCCTGCTTGAGCTTACTTACTAACGATTCCTCATTGTCCCGGGCAATCCCCAACATTTTGGGAACGCACCCGTAACGCCTGACCAGGCTGGCGATGCTGTAAGCATTGCTATCATGTATCTTGCCTTCGGGCAGGGGTTTATCGACTTCTACAAGTTCGTCGCCGGTAGATAGAATGGCAACCACCGGACGGCGGACAACGCGTACCTTGCCGTATCCCAGGGAAGCCATCATGCCGATTTCGGCGGCTCTGATGACGGTGCCTTTCTTCAAGGCCGTAGCGCCTTTCGAGATTGTTTCCCCCGCTTTCCTGATGTTCAGACCGGATTTGGCTTCGGATAGTATGCCTACCCGGATAGCCGGCTGGCCGGAGGATGATTCCTTGCTTTTTGCTTCGTCGGTATTCTCAAACTGAACGACGCTGTCGGCGCCTTCGGGGACCGGAGCCCCGGTCATGATGCGCACCGCCGTGCCGGAAACGACCTCGCGCCCGGGAATGGAACCGGCCATGACCGTATCTATTACATCCAGGAATTTCGGCGTTTCTTCGCTGGCCCCGATTGTATCCCGGTATTTAACGGCGTAACCGTCCATAGCGGAGTTGTCCAGCGGGGGCACGTTAATATCGGATATAATATCCCCGGCGAGGACCTGTCCCAGCGATTCCAGAATGGGGGCTGTTTCTTCTTCCAGGACATCTACTTCGTCGAGTATCTTTTGCAGTGCTTCTTCGACGCTTAACATTAATCGGCGGTTCCTCCGGCAATCTTTCTGGCTCGTTCCAGGTCTTCTTTCGTATTAATATTAAAATAGCTCAGGTGCTGCGGGTCGAACCTGTCGATTTCCTCGGCACCTATATATCTTACTTTTACATAGTTAAAAAGTTCGATAATGACCTTCTTATCCTGTCCGAGAATGGTCTCGATGGGGGTGACGCAGTTTTGGGAATAAACGGCGTGCAGCGGTTCGTATAAATTATCAACTCTCGGCAGCACGAAATCGAAACCATCTGAAACCTCTATTATGTAGCGTAGCAAAGACTCATTTAAAAAAGGCATATCCGCAGCAACGACAAGGTTATAAAATGAACTCGATTTTTTCAGTCCGGTATAAATACCACCCAGAGAACCCTGCCCGGGAAAAATATCAGATACCATTATGACTTTCGGGTGGTTAGCCACCGGTGCGAAGGCTCTCTCTTTCGCCGTGACTATTATAATATCTTTACTGATTGAGTCTATGCGGGATATTACCTGTTCGAGTAGACTTGTATTACCAACCCTTTCTAAAACCTTGTCATAACCTAGACGTAAACTTTTTCCACCTGCAAGTATAATACAGCTTGTTTCCAACTTGAATGCCTGTTATAGGTGAGACCTTACCCCCTATATATAATATTACCACAGGGAGTCAATATCCTCTAGGGGAACGGAAAGAATTTTGGGAAAAAATAACCAAAAAAGTCGCCGGGAAAACGCAATTTTTCAAAGCGGATTCATCGTATTACGATTCTATCCCGGGTGTTTGATGCGGGGATATGCCCAGTTAGTGTTGTCGACGATAATATCGGCGACAGCGCCGGGAGGGTATTCTTCCAGATATCTCGCCTGCGCCGGCAGGTATTTTGTATCGTATTTTTCAAAGACTTCTTTGGCGTCTCTCGCTCCAGCGCGTCTCTTGCTTTCACTGAAAGGAATCTCCAGGAAAATTTTAAGGTCAATATATTCCGCCAGCTCTTTTCTGAACAGGAAAACGCCCTCGAAAATAACTAATGTGTTTTGATTGAAAGAGAATTCTCGCTTAATATCGTATTTATCAGTTCGCCAGTCGAGTAACGTTAGCTTGGTGTTAAAACTTCTTTGTTGCCGAAGCGGGGCTAACAGTTTTTCCACGATGAGATTGATGTTAAAGCTTCTATTATAGTAGTTTTCTGCCTGATTCTCTCCGGCGTATCTAAAATCCTTGGGATTATGAAAATCATCGAGGTTTATCATCTGCACTTTGCGGTTCTTGGCTATCAAATAGTCGGCGAGGGCTCGGGTAAACATGGTCTTGCCTGAGGAGTCGATGCCCGTTATGCCCACGATGAACGGACGATCGGCGGTCTTTCGTTTATCTATTTCCTCCAGTATC
>JAUWGD010000049.1 GCA_030606585.1 Dehalococcoidales bacterium
GCCGTTCACTGGGGCTTCAGTTCGGTGCTGCCGATATAAATATCATGACACCTCTCCTTAACCTTCCAGCACTGGGCAGGTATCAGCCCCTATACTTCAGCTTACGCTTTGGCAGAGACCTATGTTTTTGTTAAACAGTCGCTTGGGCCAATTTTGTGCCGCCTGGAATCCAGGCACCCCTTATCCCGAAGTTACGGGGTTAGATTGCCGAGTTCCTTAACGAGGGTTCTCTCGATCACCTTGGGACTCTCACCCCTACCTACCAGAGTCGGTTTGCGGTACGGGCGCTATTGCTTCAATGGCAACGAAGCTTTTCTCGGCGGCATAGGTACAGTCAGATCGTGTCAGATTTCTCCTCAACTTTCCGCTACCTTCAGCTATAATATCCGGGGTGGATTTACCTGCCCCGGCATCACCTATAGTAGAGGACACACCATGTCCATTAGGTATGCCTGACTTACCTTTCCGCGTCCCTCCTTTACCTCCACAACAGCGGTACGGGAATAATAACCCGTTGTCCATCGCCTACGCCTTTCGGCCTCGGCTTAGGCCCGACTAACCCTACGCGGATTAACCTTCCGTAGGAAACCTTAGGTTTTCGGTGGGCGTGTTTCTCGCACGCCTTACGCTACTCATGCCGGCATTCTCACTTCCCGTAGCTCCACCGCTCCTCACGGAACGGCTTCACAGCTCGGGGAACGCTCCCCTACCCTTCCTGATAAATCAGAAAGCCATAGCTTCGGTGACAGGCTTAAGCCCCGTTGGATTGTCGGCGCAGAACCACTAAACCAGTGAGCTGTTACGCATTCTTTAAAGGATGGCTGCTTCTGAGCCAACCTCCTGGCTGTCTCTGCAATTTCACTTCCTTTCCCACTTAGCCTGCTCTTGGGGACCTTAGCTGATGGTCTGGGCTGTTTCCCTTTCGACTACGGAGCTTATCCCCCATAGTCTCACTCCCAGGCTCTAAGTTAATGGAATTCGTGGTTTGGTTGGATTTGGTAAGATACTCTCCCCCGAGTCCATCCAGTGCCCTACCGCCATTAACAAACACCTGAGGCTGCACCTCAATGCATTTCGGGGAGAACCAGCTATCACCTGGTTCGGTTGGCATTTCACCTCTACCCACAGCTCCTCCGACAACTTTGCAACGTTGACCGGTTCGGGCCTCCACTTCGATCTTATCGAAGCTTCACCCTGGCCATGGGTAGCTCACCAGGCTTCGGGTCTGCTCCATGCGACCATATACGCCCTATTAAGACTCGCTTTCGCTTCGGCTCCGCAACGACAGTTGCTTAACCGGCCACATAGAACAACTCACCGGCTCATTCTTCAATAGGCACGCCATCACCCCGGCCGAAGCCGGAGCTCTGACTGCTTGTAAGCATACGGTTTCAGGTACTATTTCACTCCCCTCACGGGGTGCTTTTCACCTTTCCCTCACGGTACTAGTTCACTATCGGTCATCAAGGGTATTTAGCCTTACCCTGTGGTCAGGGTGGATTCCCACAAGATTCCTCGTGTCCCGTGGTACTCAAGAACAGATAAGGAGCCTACCCCTTTCGTCTACGGGACTATCACCCTCTATGGTGGCCCCTTCCAGAGACCTTTAACTAGGGTTTGGTTTGTAACTCCTTGACCTATTTCAGGTTCGGTCCTACCTGTCTTACAACACCCGGCAAACATAAGCCCTGACGCCGTTAGGCTTACCGGGTTTGGGCTTTTCCCCTTTCGTTCGCCACTACTCAGGGAATAATTTCCTTTCCTCGGGGTACTGAGATGTTTCACTTCCCCCGCTTACCTCCTCCCGGCCTATGTGTTCAGCCGGGGGTGACCGGATTCTATCCGGCCGGGTTGCCCCATTCGGGAATCCCCGGTTAGGCTTGCTAGACAGCTCACCGAGGCTTTTCGCAGCCGTGCCACGCCCTTCTTCGGCCCTTGATGCCAAGGCATCCACCGTATGCCCTTATTACTTGACCTGCTTCAGGTTTGATATTAGACCCTCAATATTCAGTTGTTAAAGTACGCTATATAAAGCAAAAACGGCCCGGTGATTAACACCAAGCCGCTCTATCCGGCTTAATCACCGATAATTACTTTATGTAAGTGACCTCTTCATTTCTCTTTATAATATAATACTATCCCGTTGAAAAGTCAATAAAAATAATATCACGTCTCTATCACAATGTCAATTATTATTAGCCGTAAATTTGAATAAACCAATCTCCCCGCACCGGCGTTTTTATTTTTTCCCTAAGTATTTAGCGTAGAGTAGGTTTTGGGGCGGCGTATTGCCAGGATAATGGGTATTCCCAGCGCTATGGCGATGGCGGTGATGAGGAAAGCCAGGTCGTAGGTGCCCGTTCTATCGAACAGATATCCGGACATAATCGGGGCCGCGGCGGCGCCGATGCTTTGAAAGGCATTTAACGCGCCGTAGATGGTGCCGTAAGCGATGAGGCCGAAATTAGCGCTGGCCAGCAGGGACATGGTGGGCATCCAGCCGCCGATACTCAGTCCCAGTATCGTGGCATACGTCCAGATAAGCAGGGCCGGCGAGTTTATATTTATATTGAGCAGCAATATTATACTGATTGTAAGTAAAACGACGCTGATACTACCGGAGATTTTAACTTTAATCCTGTCACTGAGCCATCCGAAGAGGAGTGTGCCGAGGGTACTTGTTACGGCGACGATGCTCATCGCCGAGGCAACGATACCGGCAGTGAACCCGAGGTCTTCCAGGTGAGGAATCTGATTTTGCATAACACCCATATGGGTGCTGATAAAAAATATAGCGACCGCCAGCAGCCAGAAAGCTTGGGTGGCCAGCGCATTCTTGAACGTTATACCTCCGGTGGCCAGAGTCCTGTCGGCTTCGATGCCGTCTATCTCCGAGGCATCTCTGCCGTCGGGCAGTTGCCCCATGTCGGCGGGTTTTGTCCTGATGACCAGTGCGGCTACCGGAATAGCCAGTAATCCGGTAATGGCGGCAAAAACCAGGTAAGTCTGGCTCCAGCCGAGATTCGGCAACAGGTAGACGATAACGAGAGGGGTGAATATCATGCCGGCGGTACCCGCACCCATCGACATGGCGCCGATGGCCATGCCCCTCCGGCGAATGAACCAGTTTGATACGATGAGTGTAGTAATCACCGGGCCCGTGGCGGCAACCCCGGCACCGATGAGAGCGTAGCCGATATAATACTGCCAGAGGCCGCTCAGCTGACTTAACAGGACATATCCAGCGCATGACGAAAGGGCGCCCAGAGAGACGACTTTTCTCGCCCCGTAGCGGTGAACCAGGCGTCCGGAGAACGGAGCGCTGATAGCGGCGCAGATAAAGAACAGGGTGAAACCGGTCATTATTTCCGTACGGCTCCAGTAAAGAGCTCTTTCAAGGGAAGTGACGAAGAAGCTGAAGCTGATGGGACCGCATCCGGCACTGATTACGTTCAAAAGAAAACAGGCGGCCAGTACCCGGTATCCGTAGAATATTCTCGATATCTTCAATACATGTGCCTTTGCGGGATTAAATACAGTTTAACTTTTAGAGTCGATAAATAGCAAACTCAGCTTTGGGCAGGTCTTGATTTGTACCTGATTTAGTGCTAAAGTTTATACGGTGTGAAACACTATTCTGAAAGTAAAATCAGGAGGTAGCTGTCCGCTGGATATTTTCCGGGGATAGCTTTTTTATTGCTCATGGCAGACAAGATTGAACTGACGATTGACGATAATACTGTAGAGGTCGAGAAGGGCGCCACGGTGCTCCAAGCGGCACAGAGCGCCGGAATCTATATCCCCACCTTGTGCTATCACCCGAACCTGCAACCCTACGGCGGCTGCCGACTCTGTATCGTGGAGATTGAGAACATGCGCGGACTGCCGACTTCCTGCACCACGCCAGCCACGGAAGGGATGGTGGTGACGACCAGTACGGAGAAAATACAGGAATTACGGCGGTCCTTCATGCAGCTAATCCTGACGGAGCACCCCAATGCCTGCCTGACCTGCCACCGCAGAGAGCGCTGCGGTCCCTATGATATCTGCCTGCGTAACGTGGCTGTCACCGAGCGCTGCGTAAGCTGCCCCAACAACAAACAGTGTGAACTCCAGTATCTGGTCGATTACATCGGTCTTAAGGAAATAGAACTTCCTTACAGATATAAAGAGCTCCCCGTGGATTATACCCGTGAACCTCTCATCAAGCGTGACTATAATCTCTGTATTCTCTGCGGAAGGTGTGTCCAGGTGTGCGCAGAAATCAGGGGAATCGGGGCTATCAGCTTCATCAACCGGGGCTTCGAGACGGTGGTTGGCACGGCCTTCGACCGGCCGCTTCAGGACTCCAGCTGTCGTTTCTGCGGGGCCTGCGTGGAGGTCTGCCCGACCGGTGCCCTGATGGATGTGGGGTCCGAATACCTGCCCGAACAGGAACAGGAGTCCGTGGCGGTGCCCTGCAAATACGCCTGTCCGGCGAGCATCAATGTACCGCTCTATGTTTACCTTATCGGCGAGGGGAAGTACCAGGAAGCGCTGTCCATTATCAGGGAAAAGGTACCTTTCCCCGGGGCACTGGGAAGGGTGTGTATTCATCCCTGCGAGGAGGCATGCCGACGTGAAGCTCTGAACGAACCAATCTCTATCAGGTTTATGAAGCGTTTCGTCGCCGACCGCGATAACGGCGAGTGGAAGAAATATTCCAAGCATTTACCGAAGACGGGCAAGAAAGTAGCCGTCGTCGGCGCGGGCCCGGCGGGACTGACCGCCGGTTATTATCTGGCGAAGGCGGGGCACACGGTCACCGTATTTGAACAGTTCTCCAGGGCGGGGGGCATGATGCGTGTCGGCATTCCGGACTATCGTTTACCGCCGGATGTACTCGACGCTGAAATCGCCGAGATAGTGAGTGCCGGGGTTGACATAAAACTTAATACCAAAGTGGAGTCCGTCGACTGGCTCCTGGAACAGGGTTATGAAGCCGTTTTCCTGGGCCCGGGGGCACATAAGGGTATGACTCTGGGCGTTGATGGCGAAGACCTGCCCGGTGTCTTTGACGGGGCTTCGTTTTTAAGGGATGCCAACCTGGGTGTCAGGGTGGATGTGGGTAAGAAGGTAGCCGTCATCGGCGGCGGCAACGTGGCTATCGACAGCGCCCGTGTCGCTTTGCGCCTCGACGCCAGAGAGGTGACCATCGTTTACCGCCGCACCAGGGCCGAAATGCCGGCCAGTCCGGAAGAAGTGGAGGCGGCGCTGGAAGAGGGTATAAAGATAGAGTTTCTTACCGGGCATCTCAAGGTAAGGCAGGAAGGCAAACACCTGGTAATGACTTGCAATCGCAATCGACTGGGTGAACCCGACGCCAGTGGACGCCGTCGGCCGGTTGCCATCAAGGGCAGCGAGTTCGACGCGGAATACGATTCCATAATCGGAGCTATCGGCCAGAGACCGGATATACCGGCTGATTTTAAGGTGGAGACGGGCCGCGGCGATACTATCCAGGCTGATTCTGAAACGCTGGCGACAAGCCGGCAGGGAGTCTGGGCGGGCGGCGACGCCGTTACCGGGCCGGACTCGGTCATCAGGGCGATTGCCGCCGGAAGAACGGCGGCCGTTTCCATCGATAAGTATCTGGGCGGCAGTGGTATCATCGACGAAGAGTTAACCCGGGAGCGGACAATCGGTATCTGCGCGGGCATCACGGAAGAGAACTTCAACGGCAGGCCCCGGGTTAAAATGCCGTGTCTGCCTCCGGAGAGGGTCATCAATAACTTTACCGAGGTAGAACTGGGACTGCCGGAAGAAGGGGCGATAGCCGAGGGCAAGCGCTGTTTCCAGTGCGGTGTCCGAAACCAGATATGCCCGGCACCGCTGCCACCGGGCGCGCGTCTAAAGAAGGCCGGACAACCCGATAAAGTAGAGTCAGCCGCTTGACCTTTCGCCCAAACGTCTGGTCTAATTAATCAACATCACTCGCCGTAAGGTGAGTATATCCGTTTATTAAAGCCGGGAAACCTATTAATATGACAAACGATTCCGGAACTGCTGTTAAAAGGTATATTATTCTCGTCATATCCACGGCGACGTCGTTTATCATGCCGTTTCTGGTGGCTGCCATCAACGTGTCCATACCGACTATAGGCCGGGAATTCGAAATGGAAGCGTGGGTGATGGTCTGGGTCGGCACGATATATTTCCTGTCCATAGCCATGGTCCAGGTCCCCTTCGGGCGGCTGGCTGACATCTACGGACGGAAGAAGCTCTTCGTAATCGGGCTGCTGGTGACTGTTCTGGCCTCTTTTCTGGGGGCGGTGGCTAACTCGGTCCCGATGCTGTTTGTCAGCTTGGCATTCATGGGGGCGGGTTCCGGGATAATGTTCAATAACTGCATCTCCATCCTGACTTCCGTATTTCCCGCCGACAGGAGAGGGCGTGCTCTGGGGATAAGCACGGCCGGAACGTATGCCGGGCTTTCGATGGGGCCGTTTATCGGCGGTACTCTCACCGGGGCATTCGGCTGGCAGAGCATTTTCGTACTCGCCGGCATTCTTAGCGTAGTGCTGCTGGCACTCGTTTTCTATGCTTTAAAGGGAGAGTGGCGTGAGGCTAAAGGTGAAAGGTTCGACTATGTCGGTTCTATTACTTATGCTATTTCCATCGCCCTGTTCATGTACGGTTTCTCCTCGCTACCCAGCATACTCGGCGTAGTCCTCTTTTTACTCGGAGTAATGGGTCTGATATTCTTCGCACGCTGGGAATCGCGGACGGTCAGCCCCATTTTTAACCTCAGCCTTTTTAGAAAGAACAGGGTCTTTTTCTTCTCCAGTCTGGCGATATTTATATCGTATATCGCCATTTTTGCCATCAGTTTCCTGCTGAGTCTCTACCTGCAATATATCAAGGGTCTTTCGCCGCAGATGGCCGGGTTGATTTTAATCACCGCTTCAGTCTTGATGGCCATCATGACACCGATTTCCGGGCGGGTCTCGGACAGAATCGAGCCGAGATTGGTGGCCTCGGTGGGGATAGCGCTCAACTGTGTGGCGCTGCTGCTGCTCGTTTTTGTGAACGGGGACACGGCGCTGTGGTATATCATGGTCGCCCTGGCTATCAACGGCCTCGGCATCGGTATTTTCGCCTCGCCGAACACCAACGCGATAATGGGGTCGGTGGATAAGAAATCACTGGGGGTGGCTGCCGGTACGCTGGGGACGATGCGGACGGCGGGGATGATGGTCAGCATGGGTATTATGATGATAATCTTCTCGATGCACATCGGACAGGCTGAAATCACGCCGCAATTTTATCCGCAGTTCCTGTCGAGTGTCAGGACGGGCTTTATTATCTTTACGGTTTTCAGTATCTTCGGTTTGTTCTGTCAGCTTATCGCCCGGAACGCGGACAGGGCGTAAAAAATCTGAATAGCCCTCTTAAACCTGGATACCAGGAATCGGTCCAACTTTATGCAAACTTCCTTCATATCCGTACGTTTTCACCTGAATTCATGTTACAATAGCACAGATACTCCAACCCGTTAAGGGGTATGCTCTTGGAAAGTCTGGATATCGGGCGCGACCTGCTGATTGTTCTAGTGACGGCCATAGTCGGCGGTATGCTGGCGCGGTGGCTGCGTCTGCCTATTATCCTGGGCTACCTGGCGGGGGGCATCGCCGTGGGACCTTTCGGCCTGGGGCTGGTCCACGATACCGATACGATATCCTCCCTGGCGGAAATCGGCGTGATTCTCCTGCTCTTCGCCATCGGGCTGGAATTTTCCCTGAAAGAGCTGTTGAGAATGGGCAAAATCGCCATTTTAGGCGGCGTAGCCCAGATATTGCTCACGGCGGCGGTCGGGTTCGGACTGGGCAGGATGGTGGAACTGGAGGTGGGACTGGATATGACGGGGGCGGTGTTCTTCGGCTTTATCATCGCCCTGAGCAGCACCATGGTGGTACTGAAGCTCCTCATGGAGAGGGGCGAGCTTGATACCGTGCACGGTCGCATCATGCTCGGTATCCTGCTGGTGCAGGACCTGAGCGTGGTGCCGATAATGGTGGTAATGACGGCGGTGGGGGGCGGAGCCGGGGAGCTGTGGGCTTCCCTGGGCATAGCCGTTGCCAAGGCGGCGGGCTTTATTGCGGTGATGCTGGTGCTGGGCTACTGGGGAATGCCATGGTTTTTGAAGAGGGTGGCGGGGCAGCGTACCCGGGAGTTGTTTATGCTGACGGTGATTGTCGTATGCCTGGCGGCGGCATTTGGTACTGTTGAACTGGAACTCCCTGCGGCCTTCGGGGCTTTTACTGCCGGCCTTTTAATCAGCCAGTCGGGTTTTGCCCGGCAGGCCTTCGCGGATATCCTACCCCTGCGTGATACCTTCGGCGCGCTGTTCTTTGTCTCGCTGGGCATGCTGGCCAACCTCCGCTTTATCGGAGAGAACCTGAGCACCGTTGCCATCGTGGTGGTGGTGATAATCCTGGGCAAATTTATAATCTGCTCCGCGATTACACGAATTTTCGGCTACGGCCACAAGACGGTGCTGATGGTGGGCACGGGCCTGATGCAGATAGGGGAGTTCAGCTTTATCGTGGCTTTGCTGGCGATGGACAACAATCTTATCATGGAATCGCACTACCAGATCATCGTGGCCGCGGCCATTATTACCATGCTGCTGACCCCCTTCGCCCTGAGCCTGAACTCTTTCATTTACCGCTGGTTGAGCCAGAAGGAATGGTTCGCCCGGCAGCTGATGAGTCGGGTTGACCCGGACTTACAAATTCAGACGCTGGAGCTATCCAGGCATGCCGTCATCTGCGGTTACGGCGCGGTGGGCAGACGGATAGCCGAGGTGCTGGAAAAGCAGAAGTTCTCTTACATGGTTATCGAGCTCGACCCGTTGATTATTTCGAAGCTGCGGGCGCAGGGGATTCCGTGCATTTACGGCGATGCCAGCAATCCGGAGATACTGGCCCATACGAGCCTGGACAGGGCGCGCGTGCTTATTTGCACGATACCCGACTACGTGGCCGAGGAGCTGACGGCCCGGAACGCGTTGAGAATAAACGCCAAGCTGGATATCGTGGCGAGGGTGCACCGTGACAGCGACGTGGAGCTGCTTAAGGGGGTGGGCGTGAACGAGATTGTCCTTCCGTTTTTCGAGGGGAGCCTGGAGATGATAAGGCATACGCTGCACCGGTTCGGCATGAGCAGCACGGAGATACAGTATATCCTGAACAACCTGCGGGAAGGGCAGACCGGGCAGACCAGGCAGGAATAGGCTGGTATCCGAAAGAAAAATATCGTAAAATACTTTAAAAACGTTAGACAATGTTATAGAATAGACAAAAATCAAGCGGAAACAGGGGGAGGGTGACATGAAAAAGTTGAAAAGGCATCACGGGATACTTTTTATCGTCCTGGCACTGGTAATCGTCGCGCTGACAATCGGCGGGTGCGGCTCATCAACAACAACGACGAACGGACCGGCGCCGTTGCCATCGCAGACGCCCGCGCCGTCGGAGGGCGGTGACATCGAACCGAACGACAGTATTGTTTCCGGCCAGATAGCGTTGTTTCTAAGCTGGGACGGCTCATATCCTCGGGAGATGAGAGTCTTTACCATCAAATCCAACGACGTTGCAGGTCTGGTGAACTACACCAAAGATAAAATCGGTAAGGAAATAGATTTAATCATAGACGAGGACCTCGACTGGCTGATGCTGGGACAGCAGATTACCGGTAATGTCCAGCTGAGAGCCAATCCCGAGGGTGGCACGTCCTACTATATTAACAATATCACCCACTAGCGAGAGAACAGCGTAATTACAAGTTTAGATAACGCTTATCTTAATGACTTCTGTGGGGCGGTCGCAGGGGAATGATGCGGCTGCCCCTCTCATTTTCCTCCATACCAGTTTCCCGGCAGCTTTACACCGCAGCATTTATTTATCCTTTTGTTTTTCCATGTATTTTTTTATGGATTGTTTATAGTTTTATCTTTACCATACAGAGTGGATGGATTAGGGGCATGGTGACTATTAATAAGATACAAACCGGTCAACATCATAAAGGCGATAATCAACAGGCGAACAAGACGAGACTCGACCTTCTAGATAAAATTTGCAGCAATGTAAGGTCGGTAAAACAGCACCTGCCGGTAATTTCATGCATCGCTCAAACGACTCGCTATGCGCTCAACGCTTCGGCCTCATCGCTGCTTCTTGTCGACGAAGAAAACGGGGCGCTGCTGAACAAGTATACCGATGGTCCCCTGGGAAAGCAGTTCCTGCGGTTGTATCTGAATAAACAGCTTGGTGTTACCCGCTGGGTTATCCGGAACGGCAAGCCGAGGATAGAAAAAGATATCAGCGACAATGAAAATTCCAGCGAATCTAAAAATGAAGTCGCCGGGGTAGTACCCAGGTCTGTTCTTTGCGTGCCGCTGGTCATTAAGGGGGAAGTAATTGGCGCTATTGAAGTGCTCAATAAGCTGGACGGGAATAATTTCAACGAACATGATGCGCAGACCCTGGCAGGACTGGCAAGTAATGCCGCCCTGACGATTGAAAACATCAGTATGAACGAGGACCTGCTGTATTCCTACAAGGATACCGTGCAAAAACTGGTGTCATTGCTTGATATTAAAGAATCCACGGCCAGCAATCACTCGAGGCGGGTATCGGAATATGCTCTTAAAACGGCAACCAAGCTTTCACTTTCAGATGAGGATAAAAAAATCATCGAATACGGAGCGGTCCTTCATGATATAGGCCTGCTCAGCGTTCCCGATAACGTACTTAATAAACATGAAAAACTAACTGATGAAGAATGGAACATGATACGCGCGCATCCGGTGATAGGCTACAATCTTCTCCGGGGAATTCCTTCCCTCAACCAGGTGAGCAAGCTTATTCTTTATCACCATGAGAGGTTCGACGGTAAAGGCTACCCGTGCGGACTGAAGGGCGAGACTATACCA
>JAUWGD010000186.1 GCA_030606585.1 Dehalococcoidales bacterium
AAGGGGGCGGCTACCGTAATAGGAGTGCTGGTTGCCCTCACACCCGTAGAACTGCTCATCAGTGCCGCTATCGTAATTATTCTCATTGGCATCACCAGAAATGTCAGGCTGGCTCTTTTCGCTCTGGTTCTTACGCCGCTGCTCCAATGGCTATTTGATAAAGACCTTATTTATATCGTCTGCGCCCTGGGGCTTTTACTGTTTATCGGAATCAGGACCCTGATTGACCTCAGGATAGAGATTGCCAAAGCGGGAGGGAAAAAGAACCTTATCATCGACCGGGAATACACTCGCTGGCAAACCAGGAAAAACGGATAGACGCAATACCATGAAAAAAGTAGCCATCGTCACCGATACCACTGCCTGTGTCCCCCGGGAACAGGTAGACCGGTATGATATAGAAGTTGTGCCGGTGCTGCTTATTATTGAAGGTAAGACCTACCGGGACGGGATAGACATCACGCCAACCGAGTTCTATAGTATCCTGCGCCAGTCCAAGAAACTGCCCACCACCTCCAGTTCTTCACCCAATCCCTATCTCGAAGCCTACCAGAACGCCAGCCAGAAAGCACAGAGCATCCTCTGTCTCACCGAACCGGCAAAATTCAGCGCCATGTTCGATTCCGCCCGGGTGGCTATGGATACTGCCAGAGCTACCCTGAACAACGTGTATATCGATGTGCTGGAATGCACCACCGCCGCCGCCGGACAGGGGCTGGTTACTCTGGCCGCGGCCAGGGCCGCCGCCATGGACAAACCGATAGAAGAGGTCAAGAAAGTCGCCAGAACCATCATGTCGAAGGTAAATTTATACGCCACCCTCGACACTCTTACCTACCTGGTCAGGAGCGGCCGAGTCCCGCAGGCCGCCGCCCTGGTTAATTCCATTCTCAATATCAAACCTATCTTCACCCTCAATCACGCCGACCCCCACACCGTGGCCCTCCCCAGGACCATGAAAAGCGCCGTCAAGCGCATGCTGAAGCTGATGGATTCGGGGGTGGTCAGAGGGCAATCGCTGCATGTCGCCGTAATGCACGCCGATGCCCTAGGTGAAGCCATAACCCTCAAGGATAGAATTACCTCGCAGTTCGATTGCGAGGAAATATATGTCACCGAGTTCACGCCGGTTATGGGCGTCCACACCGGGCCGGGACTAATCGGCGTGGCTTTCTACGGTGAAGAACCTGCCGCATAAATTTCCTCTCGCCCACCACCTAGCCAAACAGACCAAAACCTTCTATAATCTATGGTATATAATTGCGTGAATATATTACCACCACACCGGATAAAAAAGTGAGAGGTACAGACCGTTGAAAGGAGACTGCAAATGGAGATAAAAGCCGTAACCGGCGACCTTACTGTCATCAAGGCCGGCGCCGTAATAGTTAATTATTTCGAGGGCGCGAAACGCCCCGAGGGTGATGCCGCCGCCGTGGATAAAGCCACGGACGGAGCTATATCCCGACTAATAAAACAGGGCGATATCAAGGGCAAATTAAACGAAGTTACTCTCCTGCACAGTCCCGGTAAACTCCCGGCGAGCCGCGTTGCCGTGGTCGGCCTAGGCAAGAAAAAGGAACTCAATATTAATAAGGTACGCAGCGCCATTGCCGAGACCTGCCGCTACCTGCGGGGAAAGAGTGTAACCAGCCTGGCTACCGGTGTTCAGGGAGCCGGGATTAACGGCATTAAAATAGAGGATGCCGCCCAAGCCCTGACCGAGGGCGCTATACTCGGACTCTATAAATTCAGGCGCTATATCACCAAAAAGGAAAATAATAACGGCGAAATTAATGAATTTACGATAGTCGGCCAGCCGAAGGCAACGCTATCAAAGGCCATCACCAGGGGCAGAATACTGGCGGAAGCCGCCGACTGGGCCCGGGACATGGTCAATGAGCCGGGCAACAACATGACCCCCACTCACATGGCGGAGGCCGCCCGGCAACTGGCCAAAGAGTATGAACTTAAAATCGAAGTACTCGATAAAGCCCGGATGGTGAAGCTGGGAATGGGAGGCCTGCTCGGTGTCTCCCAGGGGAGCCAGCAGCCGCCTAAATTCATCATCCTCAGCTACAAAGGCAGCAACTCCGATAAGGTAGATGTAGCCCTGGTCGGTAAGGGTATTACCTTCGATTCGGGAGGTATTTCCATCAAGCCGTCGGAGAGAATGTCCGAGATGAAGGGGGACATGGCCGGCGGCGCTTCCGTAATGGCGACGCTGATTGCTCTTGCCCGGATTAAGCCGAAGATTAACGTCACGGCACTCGTTCCCGCCACGGAAAACCTGCCCAGCGGCACCGCCTTGAAACCGGGCGATATTATCAAGGCCATGAACGGCAAGACAATTGAAGTCCTTAACACCGATGCCGAAGGCCGCCTGATTCTCGCCGATGGTCTGAGCTACGCTAAAAAACTCAACGCCAGGGCCATCATCGACGTGGCAACCCTTACCGGTGCCTGCATGGTAGCTCTGGGGAATATCTGCACCGGCGCCTTCAGCAATAACCAGGAGCTTACCGATAAGGTAATCGCCGCCGGAAACGAGGTCGGCGAGTATATCTGGCAACTGCCGATGTACGACGAATACAAAGAACAACTGAAAAGCGATATCGCCGACATTAAGAATATCGGTGGCAGGTACGGGGGAGCCATTACCGCCGCTAAGTTCCTGGCCGAGTTCATTAACGACACCCCCTGGGTACACCTGGATATCGCCGGCACCTACGATACCGACAAGGAAAAAGGCTATCAGGTTAAAGGCGCTACCGGCGTGCCGGTGCGTACCCTTGTGAACCTGATTCTCTCAATGGCAAAGAAATAATTATCAACACTGCAAGGAGGCTGCAATATGAAAATTAAATGGTTGGGACATGCCGCATTTTTAATCACTTCGGATAATGGCACAAAGATTATCACCGACCCTTATGAGACCAGCGAAGGCTTGAAGTACGGCGAGATAACGGAGTCGGCGGACATCGTGACCGTGAGCCATGACCACGGCGACCATAACAACACGGCTGCGGTCAAGGGAAATCCCCGGGTAGTCAGGGATACGGCCGAAGTTAAAGGTATCAATATCAAGGCTATCTCTACCGCCCACGACGATTCAGGGGGCAGCGAGAGGGGTAAGAACACG
>JAUWGD010000106.1 GCA_030606585.1 Dehalococcoidales bacterium
TCATAAATCCACCCAAGCAGGAATTCGAAAGCCGCCTGCAGCCGGCCGGGCACGAGCTTCATCCGGCGGGTGATCACCCAGCTGACAACCACCAGGAAAACAACGGTAATCCAGCCGGCAAGAATCGTGTTGGTAATCGGCAGGCCCAGGACATGAAAGAGCTCCGGCGCCGGGAGGTGCGGCTCTGGTTCGTCGACACTCATCCAGCTGAGCCATTCCATCTCTCCAATTAGTTTACTGCCTATGGGCCCGGCCAGAAAACCAAGAATAATAATAGCCAGAGCGATGATAACAATGATAATTAATACAGGAAAAGAACAGCCGAGGCAGCCGCTCTTCTTAGGCTCCGCCACTAACCGTTCTCCTTGTCTTGATTATTGTTCATGAGGGGTCGAATCATCCGATAAACACCGTAAACAGCTACCACCAACCCCACCAGCAGGCCGATAATCATAAAAAGCGGTTTCTCACCACTGAGCTTCCAGCCGGCGAACGCCCCACCCACGATACAGATACCGATAAAAAACCCGATACCCGTCAGCCTCAGGGCCGGTATCATTTTATTCATGCCGACCTCAACATTCCTGACCTTGAAAATGATATCAGAAATCGGCACCTCAGGTCAAGCCGTGAAAGGTCTCCTGATATGGCACGCCGGATACCCGGGGTACCGTTATAAAGCTGATGATTAAAAACAGATTGTCAGGCGCGCTTCCCCTTGAGCGGGGACGACCCGAAATCGCCCGCCTTTACCTCGCCGGAGATATCATCGCCGGACACTTTGAGATTGTATTCCAGATTCATCTTGCCCATGGGGCTGCTGATTTCCATCTCCCAGGACACTTCATCCCCGCTTACCTTACCCCCGCTGAATTCCATCGTCCCCATGGGGCTGTCCATGCTGCCGCTGACGGCATCGCCGTCTGTCTTGAGAGTAAGCTTCGATTCCTGCTTACCCATCGGAGTATCAATCTCGACATTATAAGTACCGTCTACAGCCATTATCTTCTCTCCTTTTAAAGCTATTAATTGTCAACCTTCGTAAAGTAAGCCCTGAATATCAGGGCTTATTGGTAATTACCTGCATATATTTATTCCTGGTCGAAAAGACGGGGGATATCGCCGTTAAAATCCTTTAGGAAGTTATGCATGGCCAGCAGGTCCTCATCCTTGATACCGTCCATGTTCTTAAATTTCTCTACTTCTTCCTCGGTAAGGTCGGTAATAACTTCAGCCTTGGCATTCTCCCTGATGATGACCGCTACCAGGCACCTGACGTGACATGAGGAACAGGAGACCCTCAGAAACCACAGCTCATCATTACGCTCAACAACTTCGATATGGTCTTCATGGTAGTTCTGCCCGCAGGAACCACACTTTATCGAAGTTATCATTTTCTTAATCAGAGTCTCGTCCATATAACAGCTTCCCGCAGCTTAAAGGCTAAGATTTGCTAGGACTTCCGCTTATCGAAATCATCGAGGTCGAGGGTATTGATAAAGTCGTAGAACGCCGACATCTTCTTCTTCATATCTTCGTCGTTGACCTTCTTGCTTTCTTTGCCGCTGCCCTCTTCTGCGTCTTCGAAGATGGGTTTGCCCGTCTCGCCGTCCAGCAGGATACCGGCCTTCTCCAGGACCGATTCGTCGGCGAAAATGGTTACTTCCGTTCTTACCGCTAGAGCCAACGCATCGCTCGGGCGCGAATCCACCTCTAACTGTTTACCGTCAGCTTCGAGGATTACCTTGGCAAAAAAGGTGTCGTTCTTAAGGTCGTTGACGATGATAGAATTAACCGTCGCTCCCAGCGTATCAATAACCGAACTCAACAGGTCATGTGTCAACGGTCGAGGAACCGCCACTCCCTGCAGCTTTACCGCAATGGCATCGGCTTCAGCCGGGCCGATCCAGATGGGCAGATACCGGTCCGACATTTTTTCTTTTAGTATTACTACACGCTGGTAGTTCATCAGGCTAACCCGAATGCTGTCAATCGTCATCTCTATCATGTCCGATCCTCCATCCCCTTTTCACAACGTGTGTAATTAATTCTAACCCTACATTAATAACCCTGTCAAATGATATGAATGTGTCGTTCGATGCGATTTATCCATTACAAATGGGTGTTTTATACTCGCTCTTTCGGGGGATTCCCTTATTGAGTGCCCGTGACTATACTCTCTATACTTGAAAAGGTTGACACGGTTATGAATTTAGTATGTTATAATATTCATCGTACCTGTGCAAGAACCAAAAAAATCGGAGGCATAATAATGAAACAAGGCGAAAAAGTCATCGTCTGGTTCAACGAAGTAACCAAAAAGGATATACCCCTCGTAGGGGGTAAGGGAGCCAACCTGGGAGAAATGACCAATGCCGGAATCCCCGTGCCCCAGGGCTTCATCGTTACCGCCGCTGCTTACTTCGACTTCGTCGACAAGGCGGGTATCAATGATAAGATAAGGGCACTCCTTAACCCCGTTGACGTTCACGACAGCAAACAGCTTCAGGAAGTTGCCGCCGAAGTTCAAAAAGTAGTAGAAACTGCCGCCATGCCCGCTGAAACGGCTAAAGAAATCGAACAGGCCTATGTCAAGATGGGTAAGGGCCTTGTCGCCGTGCGTTCTTCGGCCACGGCGGAAGACCTGCCGGAGGCTTCTTTCGCCGGCCAGCAGGCTACCTTTCTCAATGTGCAGGGAGAAAAAGACGTGGTGAGGGCCGTCCAGGACTGCTGGGCTTCACTCTTCGGCGCACGCGCCATCTTCTACCGGCAGGAACAGGGTTTCGACCATTTCAAGGTCGGCATTGCCGTTCCGGTACAGCGAATGGTGCAGTCGGAAGCCGCGGGCGTTATGTTCACCGTAGAACCGAACACGAGCGACCGGACCAAAATCACCATCGAGTCTGTCCTCGGTCTGGGTGAAATGATAGTCTCCGGAGACGTCACCCCCGACCACTATCTCGTCAACAAAGCCGATATGAAACTCCTGAAGAAGGAAATTAAAAAGCAGGAATGGAAACTTATCAGGGACATTTCCGGTAAAAGCGATGACCCCAATATTAAAATCGACCTTACCCCGGAAGAGCAGAATGCCCAGAAGATTACCGATGAAGACATAACTTTCCTGGCTAAAATCGGCAAGCGACTTGAAGACCACTATGGCAGCGCTCAGGATGTCGAGTGGGCCAAAGAGAAGAATGAAATTTTCATCGTGCAGACACGCCCCGTCACCACCATCAAGGAGACCACCGGAGCCGCCTATGAAATCGATGCTCCGGTGCTGGTATCCGGGGCTGCCGCCAGCCCGGGCGTAGCCTCCGGGCCGGTAAAAATTGTGCCCGACCCCTCCCAGATAGACAAGGTGCTGCAAGGCGATGTACTGGTGGCGGAAATGACCACGCCGGACTTCGTCCCGGCGATGAAACGTGCCGCGGGTATCGTCACCGACCGCGGCGGCCGGACCGCTCATGCCGCCATCGTCAGCCGCGAATTAGGCATCCCCTGTATCGTCGGCTGCGAAAACGCCACCACCACTCTCAAAGACGGACAGGTAATCACGGTTGACGGCAGCAACGGTAAGGTATATGAAGGTAAGATAGAAGTCAAGAGCGATGTTAAGATACGTGCCCGGGGAGAAGTCAAGACCAAGACCAAGCTCCTCGCCAACCTGGCCCAGCCGGATATCGTTGACCGCGTGGCAACAAGGGATGTCGACGGCATCGGCCTGCTACGCGCCGAGTTCATGATTGCCGAAATCGGCGAACACCCCAGCGCCATGATTGAGCAGGGCCGCGGCAACGAGTTCACCGAAAAGCTGGCTCATGAGCTGACTAAATTTGCTGCAGCCTTCCACCCGCGGCAGGTAGTCTACCGTACTAACGATTTTAAGTCCAACGAATATAAAGCCCTCAAGGGCGGCGATAAGTTCGAAGAAGACGAAGAGAACCCCATGATTGGCTACCGCGGCGCCTCGCGTTACATCACCGATATCGAGACCTTTAAGCTGGAACTGGACGCCATCAAGAAGGTCAGGGAGCAATACGATAACCTGTGGGTGATGATTCCCTTCGTCCGCACGGTAAAAGAACTGGAGGATACCGTTAAAATCATGGCCGAAGAGGGACTGAAACGCTCCGATACATTCAAGCTCTGGATGATGTGCGAAGTTCCTTCTAACGTCATCCTGCTGGAGAAATTCCTGGCAGTAGGCGTCGACGGTGTTTCCATCGGCTCCAACGACCTTACCCAGCTGACGCTGGGCATCGACCGCGATAGCTCCAAGCTGGCCGAGACCTTCGACGAACGCAATGAAGCCGTTCTTCTATCGATAGAGAAGGTGGTCAGGACCTGCAAGTCGCTGGGCGTCACCTGCTCCATCTGCGGTCAGGCCCCCTCCGTTTACCCCGAAATTACCGAGAAACTGGTGGAATGGGGTGTTACCTCGGTATCCGTCAGCCCCGATATGATTGATATCACCCGCGATATCATCGCCGCGGCAGAGGCAAAACTGGGCATCAAGTGATTGGAAAATTAAATATACGCCGAATGAGTGAGGAGAGGGAGTTAAGCCTTTCTCCTCATGCCGTCAAAAGCACACTATCGCGCGGCCGTGAGCGGCGCGAGGAGCTATGCCCTGTCCGCACCGTCTTCCAGCGTGACCGCGACCGCATCATCCACAGCAAGTCGTTCCGCCGACTCAAGCATAAGACGCAGGTATTCATCGCCCCCCTCGGCGACCACTATGTCACCCGCCTGACCCACACGCTGGAGGTCTCCCAGATAGCCCGCACCATCTCCCGCGCCCTGAACCTCAACGAAGACCTTACGGAAGCGATAGCCCTCGGCCACGACCTGGGGCATACCCCTTTCGGCCACGTGGGTGAGGATGTGCTCGATGAACTCTGCCGCGACGGATTCCGTCACAATGAGCAAAGCCTGCGTGTCGTGGATTTTCTGGAGAAGGACGGGCGGGGACTGAACCTGACCTGGGAGGTCAGGGACGGCATCGTCAACCACTCCAAATCGGGCGTGGCTGTCCTCGGTGATGACTGGGGCGAAGTGAACACACTGGAGGGGGAGGTGGTTAAAATATCGGACCTGGTCGCTTATATCAACCACGATATCGGCGACGCTATCCGGGCAGAAATACTCACCGAGCGCGATTTACCCCTGGAAGCCATCAAGGTTCTGGGGCTTTCCCACTCGCAGCGCATCAATACCATGGTCTGCGATATTATCGAAAGCTCGTGGGATGCCCGCAGTTGTGATATAATCAGAGAGAGACCCGCGATTAAGATGAGTCCCCCGGTACTGACAGCGACTAATGTTTTACGCGATTTCCTCTTTGATAGAGTTTACACTCCGCGTTCCGCTGAAGAGGAATCACAACGGGCCGAGGAAGCGGTCCGTACTCTCTACCGGCACTTTAACGAGCACAATGATGAATTACCCGCGGAATACCGCCTCCACAGTGATACCAACGAACGGAGAGTCGTCGATTATATTGCCGGTATGACCGACCACTACGCCCTGAGACTGGCAGAAAAGTTAAAATAAAGGGGCGTCCAGGAGGGGCTAAGCCACTCTTTATTAAAAAGTCAAACAAATGATAACAATCATAGACTATAATGCCGGTAATATCCGCAGCGTCCAGCGCGCCTGCTCCGAGGTCGGCGTGGAGGCAATTGTCACCAGCGACCCCGCCGCCGTTGCCGGAGCGGAAAAGATAATCTTTCCGGGGGTCGGCGCCGCCCCCAGCGCCATGGCATACCTGGAAAAAACAAGGCTGGATGCCGCCCTGAAAAAGGCCTTCAAGGCGGGAACCCCGATTCTGGGGATTTGCCTCGGGGCGCAGATTATCCTGGAAAGCTCCGAGGAAGGCAACCGGAAGTGCCTCGGACTGGTGGCGGGGAAAACCGTCCGTTTCAGGCTCAAAGACAAGCTGCTCAAGATACCGCACATGGGCTGGAACGAAGTCACGGTAACGCAGCCCCACCCCCTGCTCGACGGTATCCAGCCGGGGG
>JAUWGD010000008.1 GCA_030606585.1 Dehalococcoidales bacterium
GCTATTTCCCGGCCGAGTTTTAGCAGCCGCTCTACGCGTTCGGGCGAGTCCGTCTCAGTATAGACACGCAGCAGTGGCTCGGTGCCGGAAAACCTGATGAGCAGCCACGTATTGTCCTCCAGGATGAACCGGAAACCGTCGGTCGTATCTATTTTTGATACCCCGACATTATCGATAGTTTCAGGAGTATAATTCCGAACATGGTCTATTACAGCCTTACGATTTTTCTCGTCAAACTTTATGTCAACACGCTTGTAGTGATGGGGCCCGACCTTGCTGTAAAGGTAATCGATAAGCTCGGACGGCTTCTTGCCCGTCTTCACCATGAGGTCGAGGAAATAAAGATTGGCGAGGATGCCGTCACGCTCGGTGACGTGCCCGCGGAAGCCGTATCCCCCGCTCTCCTCCCCGCCGAAAAGGGCGTTTTCCTTCATCATCAGCGGCGCCACGTATTTAAAACCCACCGACGTCTCGTACACCGGCACGTTATACAGCTCGCCGAGTCGGTACGCCATGCTGGTGGTGGTCAGCGTCTTTACGATGGGACCGCGCTCACCGCGCACTTCCAGCAGGTAGAGGCAGAGCAGGGCGAAGACCTGGAGCTGGGTGATGAAATTGCCCTTCTCATCAACGATACCCATGCGGTCGGCATCGCCGTCGGTAGCCAGGCCGGCGTCCGCCTTTTGCTCCCTGACAGCCGCCGATAGTCCGTCCAGATTGGGGGGAATCGGCTCGGGCCGGATGCCGGGGAAGAGCGGGTTCCTTTCACTGTTAATCTCGATAAACTCGGTGGTGCCTCCCGCTAACGCCTTCGCCAGATAGCCGGTACCGGCGCCGTACATGGGGTCGATAACCAGCTTCAGTCCGGCATTACGCAGACTGTTGAAATCGATTAGTTTAGAAATTTGTTTAAAATAGACCGGCTCGAGGTCGGTATCTACCACCAGCCCCTGCTTTTTAGCATCGGCCAGGGGCAGCCGGCTGACCTTTCCGGCATCGTAAGACTTCGAGAGAAATTCTATTATCTTGGATGTAACTTCGTCAGAGGCGCTGGAACCATGCTCGTTTTTGTATTTAAAGCCGTTCCAGGTGCCGGGGTTATGGCTGGCGGTGATGATGATAGCGCCTCCGGCCTTTTCAGCCAGGACGCCGTAGCTTATCACCGGGGTCGGCGTGGGTTTCGGGCAGAGGTAGACCTTGATGCCGTTGCCGGCAATCACCTCGGCGGCGGCGGCGGCAAAGTCCTCGGAGGCGAAACGCGTGTCATAGCCGATAACGAGCCCGCTTCCGGCCAGCCCGGCCTTATTGAGGTAGTCGGCCACACCCTGGGCGCAGTAGCGGACATTATCGAAGGTGAAATCCTCGCCGATAATAGCCCGCCAGCCGTCGGTGCCGAACTTTATGGGGTTGGATTTTTTATTAATCTATCTCACCCCCCAGACTATTTTACATCCACTATATCACATCTATATGGGTGGTGGGTGGGAATAGATATAAGGGGACACCCCAATTTTTTCTACCTCACCTGATGCGTTACCCACCCTATCAAAGAAAGAGGATATCAGGAACAGAGGCTGCGCCGGTCTCATACTCCCCCTACTTCCCCAGCCCCTCTTTCCTGAGTATATCAGCCTTGTCCGTCTTTTCCCAGGGAAGGTCGAGGTCGTCACGGCCGAAGTGCCCGTAGGCGGCGAGCTGGCGGTAGATGGGACGGCGCAGGTCGAAGTCCCGGATGATTGCCCCCGGCCGCAGGTCGAAGTGCTTGTTAATCAGGTCTTTAATCACCTGGGTTTCCACTTTACCGGTGCCGAAGGCTTCGATAGATACGGAGAGCGGGTGAGCCTTGCCGATAACGTAGGCGACCTGTATCTCCAGGCGGTCGGCCAGTCCGGCGGCCACCACGTTCTTGGCGATGTACCGCGCCATGTAAGACGCCGAGCGGTCCACCTTGGTGCAGTCCTTGCCGGAGAAAGCCCCACCGCCGTGCCGGGCGGCGCCCCCGTAGGTATCGACGATTATTTTGCGTCCGGTAAAACCCGTATCCGATACCGGCCCGCCGATGACAAAACGCCCGGTGCCGTTCACATAATACCTGGTGTCGCCGGTAATCAACTCCGCGGGTAATACCTCTTTAATGACATGCTGGATAATATCTTTCTCAATCTGGGCCAGTTCAACGTTATCATCGTGCTGAGCGCCGATAACTACATTGACGATACGTTTCGGGACGCCCTTGCTGTATTCCACGGTTACCTGCGACTTGCCGTCGGGTCGGAGGTACTTTAATGTCTTATCTTTCCTGACCTGCGCGAGCCGACGGCAGAGCTTATGTGCCAGGGAGATGGGGAGAGGCATAAGCTCCGGGGTCTCGTTACAGGCGAAGCCAACCATCATGCCCTGGTCGCCGGCACCGATTTTATCAAGGTCGCCAGCGCCTTTAGTTTCTTTAGACTCCAGCGACTCGCTAACACCCCGGTCAATATCAGCGGATTGTTCTTTGATGGATACCATTACGCCCGCAGACTCGTAGTCGAACCCGTATTCGGGGCGGGTATAGCCGATATCGCGGACCACGCTCCTTACTATCTGCGGTACTTCAACATAGCACTTGGTGGTAATTTCGCCCATAACGATAACCAGTCCGGTGGTGGTGGCAACCTCACAGGCCACCCTGCCGAACGGGTCTTTGTCCATAATAGCGTCCAGAATGGCATCCGATATCTGGTCGCACATCTTGTCCGGGTGTCCTTCGGTAACCGACTCCGATGTCAACATATAATTTGGTGAAGTGGTAAAACTATTGGGCATCTCCTACCTCCATTTTTAGCATGTCATTGCGAGGAGCATAGCGACAAAGCAATCTGTCATAGTCGGGTCAAGCCCGACTATCCAGACCCCCCACTTCGCCCCTCTGGATTCCCGCCTTCGCGGGAATGACATTTGCATAATTCAAGATTGATATTTACGTTCCTTCTTCCCAGCTGGCCAGGTATTTCTGCTGTTCTTCCGTCAGAGTATCGATAGCCACACCCATCGCCCGGAGCTTGAGCCGGGCTACCTCTTTATCTATTGCCTCGGGAACCGGGTGAACCTTAATTTCCAGCTTCCCTTTATTTTTAACTATGTATTCCGCGCACAACGCCTGGTTGGCGAAACTCATATCCATAACGCTGGCCGGGTGTCCTTCCGCCGCCGCCAGGTTTATCAGTCTCCCTTCCCCCAGCAGGAAAATGCAGCGCCCATCTGCGAGTGTATACTCTTCGACAAAGCCGCGAACGGTCCGCTTCTTCCTGGCCATGGCTTCCAGGGCCGGGATATCGATTTCCGCGTTGAAATGTCCGCTGTTGGCCAGGATAGCGCCGTCCTTCATCACCTGGAAATGAGGTTCGTCAATGACGCTCTTGTCCCCGGTAACGGTAATGAAGATATCGCCCACTTTAGCGGCCTCCAGCAGAGGCATCACCTGGTAGCCTTCCATGACCGCCTCCAGGGCACGGACCGGTTCTACTTCGACGACAATGACATGGGAACCAAGTCCTTTAGCCCTCATGCTGACGCCGCGTCCCGTCCAGCCGTAGCCGCAGACCACCACCTTTTTGCCGGCCCAGAGTATATTGGTGGCGCGGGTAATACCGTCGATGGTGCTCTGGCCCGTACCGTAGCGGTTATCAAAAAGGTGCTTGGTTTCGGCATCATTTACCGCAATCATGGGATACTTCAGCTGCCCGGCTTTATGCATACTGTGCAGGCGGATGATACCGGTAGTGGTCTCCTCGGCGCCGCCGATAACATCGGCGATAAGGTCACTTCGCTTGGTGTGAATGGTGGTAACGAGGTCAGCGCCGTCATCGATGGTGATATGAGGTTTACTGTCCAGGGCGGTATTGATATGCTTATAGTAGGTATTATCATCCTCGCCCTTGATGGCATTCGTCGGAATACCGTATTCCACCAGCGCCGCTGCCACATCGTCCTGGGTGCTGAGCGGATTTGACGCGCAGAGCGTAACCTCGGCCCCGCCCGCCTTCAGCGAAAGCGCCAGGTTGGCTGTTTCCGTGGTGATGTGGAGACACCCCGAAATGCGAATACCCTTCAGGGGTTTCTCTGCGGTGAACCTTTCCCTGATTAGATGAACCACCGGCATCTCTCGATAGGCCCACTCGATACGCAGCCTGCCATCCGCGGCTAAAGACATATCTTTAACATCGTAGTTACGAGAGGTCATGAGTTACCCCCTTTGCATTGATTAAACATGATACATTATATACCAGAAATAATTCAAACAGGTATTTTGGACATATGTCATATTTCATTCTATATAATATGCTGTTGTTATTTACTAATTTCATTCGGATTGAGTTGCATATGCTGTAATACATGATACAACAGATGGAGTGATATTACAAGTCCAATATTTGGACATCTGTCTTATTATACGTAGAAAACCGGTCAGGCGATTCGCCAGTCACGATACCCCTGTCGAATGACCTCCCCGTATTCTTGAGAAGGCTGAGATTCTTCCAGCTGCCCGGACTTGATATAGGTAATCGCCTGGTGTGGCTCATTGTCCTCGTCGAACACGGTTACTTTCAACCGCTCATAACCGGCTTCATATCTATCCAGCTGCCTGAGGCTCGCTTCGGATACATCGTAGATAGCCCCCCGCACCTTTTCCCCCCGGACCGACTTTATAGTGGCTTTGCCACCCCGCAACTGACGTGACCAGCCGGTAAATATTATTTGATAGTTGGGCAAAGTAGCCACGAAGACGGGCTTGCTGCCCGGACAGCGCGTCTGCATCTGCTGCTTACTAAGGTTGCTGGCATAAGCAAAATAGTACATTTACATACCTCGGAATAGCTTCGTTCCAATTATAGTACAACTTAATCGCCAATGAAACCTGAGCAGGACGGCGAACTGCTTACGGTTGACATCTTAAGACAATACATATAACATGATTAGCAGTCATAGATAAGTTCACAACTAAGATATGAGTATCTGATAGGGTGAAGTAATGCACAGGTTGCTGGCTGTTATTCTGGCGGGGGGTACGGGGGAGCGCCTGAGCATCTTGTCTCAGGAACGCGCTAAACCGGCGGTTTCATTTGCCGGTAAATACCGCATCATAGATTTTTCTCTCAGCAACTGCGTGAACTCAGGTGTTTATAACGTCATCGTACTCACGCAGTACCAGCCGGTTTCCCTTACCGAGCATATCGGCGTCGGTGCGCCCTGGGGTCTGGTGCCTCCGGACAGGAACATACGGCTGCTGCAACCCTACCTGGCACGTGAAGAAGGCCGGGACTGGTATAAAGGGACGGCTGACGCCGTCCACCAGAACCTTGACCGTATCGAAGCCGAGGATATCGATGAGGTCCTCATCCTCAGCGGTGACCACGTTTACAAAACGGACTACTCAGCCATGCTCGAATTTCACCGGGGAAACAATGCGGATGTTACCCTGGCCGTCACCCGCATGCCGGAAGAAGAGCTGTACCGGTTCGGCACGGTAATTGCGGATGAAAAAGGACAGATAACCCGCTTTCAGGAAAAGGTTAAGAATCCGCAGAGCAATCTGGTCAACATGGGTGTCTACATGTTTAATATCGATACTCTCCGGAATTGGCTTGATATCAGGACGGGGCATGATTTCGGCAGAAACATATTTCCCAAGATGGTAAATAAGGGCCGGATGTTCGCTTACACTTTCGACGGTTACTGGCGCGATATCGGCACCGTGGATAGTCTCTGGCAGTCCAACATGGAGGTACTAGCAATGTCCCAGTCGTTCCTGTCCGACATCGACTGGCCTTTATATACGAAGGAAACGGAGACACCCCCGACCAAGGTGGGCGATAACGCCACCGTTACCAATTGCCTGCTGTCCGGCGGCTGTAAAATCGAAGGACACATCGAGCGCTCCATCATTTCACCGGGAGTTCAGGTGGCCGAAGGCGCAATCGTTAAAGATTCGATTATTATGGATAACACCGTAATCGGGTTGAACAGTATTATCGACCATTCTATATTGGACAAGGAAGTAACCATAGAAGCCGACTGCCACATCGGCTTTGGCGACGATTACCACATTAACCGCATCAATCCCAAGGTTTTAAATACCGGGCTGTCCATTATCGGAAAGCGGGCAGCGATTCCCTCCAACTATAAGATAGGCCGTAACTGTATCATCTACGATAGTGTCGTCGAAGGCGATTTCCCCGAACCCGAGGTAAAAAGCGGCGAGACTATCAAACCGAAACGTAAGCCAATCCGGATAAAAGCTTAAATGCTCTAACGGGCTGTCCGGACTTACAGTCAATTTTTCATAACAAGGGAGCATATGTCCGAATTAAGGCAGGATATCACTACCAAAGAGTGGGTGATACTGGCCCCGGAAAGGGGAAAACGCCCGCAACAAAAGCCGAAAACAAAGCCGGCTTCTGCCAGCGAACTACCCGGCTGGGATGCTGCCTGCCCCTTCTGTCCCGGTAACGAAAAAGAAACACCGGATGAAGTCTTCAGGATACCCGCCACGGACAAACCGTCCGACTGGGCGGTACGGGTAGTTCCCAACCGGTTCGCCGCGCTGACAACCCGGGGAGACACCACCAGGACGGAGGAAGGCCCCTTTTTCCGCAAAATGGGCGGTTACGGCGTCCATGAGGTGATTGTCGATAGTCCTGCCCACAACACGCCCCTGGCTTTGATGCCTTACGAGCAGGTAGAAAAAGTGTTGACTGCCTATCAGGAAAGGTATAACGCTATCAAGAAAGACCGGGAAATCAAGCACATCACCATATTTAAAAACGTCGGATGGGCGGCGGGGACATCGCTGGCCCATCCCCATTCACAGCTGGTGGCGACTCCCATAATGACAATATACTACCACCGCAAGTTCGATGTCGCCCATGACTATTACGCCGATATGGGGAGATGTCTCTACTGCGACCTGATTGCCTGGGACCTGAACAAGGGAGACAGGCTGGTTGTAGCCGAGACCAATGATTTTGTCGTCGTCCATCCTTACGCTTCACACGTGCCCTACGAGACCTGGATTCTCCCCAAGATGCACTGTGCTTCTTTCGGAATGTTTCCAGCTACCCACTTTACCGAGCTGGCCCGGGTACTGAAGGACGTTGTCTATTGCCTGTATCAGGGGCTGGATAATCCCGCCTATAACCTGGTTATCGACAGCACAACCACCTATGATGAAGAAGACCCCTACTACCACTGGCATATCAGGATATTTCCGAGACTGACAACCATTGCCGGGTTCGAAATGGGCTCGGGTATATACATAAGCTCAGCCCTGCCGGAAGAAACAGCCGGATACATGAGGCAGATAGCCGTGTCCTGTCCCGACGATGTGTGTATAGCCTTTAAAAAATAGGTGCCTCAGTCAATCAGCTAGTAAAAGGAAGGAAGAGAATATTGCCATGAACGATGTTATGAAAGCGATAAAAAATAGAAGGAGCATCAGGAAATACAAAGGGGAGCAGATAGGCGACGCGGAATTACAGGCGATAATGGAGGCCCATATACGCACCCAGCGGCATGAACCAGCAGAAATGGCATTTTACGGTGATACAGAACCCGGAAATCCTTGCTAAAATGGCGGACACGATAAGGCAAAACATGCTAAAGTCCCCCATCGAATTCCTTGTCGAAAGGGCAAAAAGTCCCGATTTCAACGTCTTTTACAGCGCCCCGACCGTGGTTATTATAACGGCGGATGAGAAAGCCCATTTTACGGAATTCGATTGCGGGGCGGCGGCGGAGAATATCACCCTCGCGGCAGAATCACTGAACATAGGTTCATGTGTCATCGGGTTGGCCAGCGCCCTGTTCGAATCGGAAAAAGCCGATGAAATAAAGAATGAGCTGGGAATTCCGGCGGGATATAAATTCATTATCTCTATAGCGCTGGGATTCAAAGACATTGAACCACCGGTACCGCCGAAAAACAAAGACGTAATAAACTATATCAAATAGAGATTGTTTAAAATGTCATTATCGGGCTTGACCCGATAATCCAGACTCCCTTACCCCTCCGCTGGATTCCAGCTTGCGCTGGAATGACACCAAATTATTGGCAAATATGCTCTTATAAGCAGGTGAGATAGTAACTATCTCAGTTCGAGCAGCCGGGAGAGGAATTCCTCTACTTCATCTGTTGAATTCAAATAGTAATCAGCAGCGGATGAGGTATTTTCCCGGCCCACGTATACGCTCCACCCTTCCGGTCGGCGAAGTACTTTAAAGGCGTCTTCATCGGTGGTATCGTCTCCCAGATAGACGGTCAGCACCCGTTCCAGCTTGAGCAGGGATATAATCTCGCGCCTGATGGACGCCACGGCTTTCCCCTTATCCCAGTCAATCGGCGGCCTGACCTCGAAAACCTTCTTACCCGAGGTGATTTTTATTTTCCCTGCATCGACTAAAGACGATGTAATCTTTTTAAAGATAACGGCCACAGCATCCTGTTCCTCTTCACTGACCAGTCGATAGTGAACGCTCAGGCTCAGGCCCTTGTCCTCGATAATTACCCCGGCGATGTGTTCCAGCGCCGCCGCCAGCTGTCCGGCCAGGTCTTTAATCATCGCCTGACCGAGTTCAGCATCCGGGCTGACATATTCGAGAGCGGGACCTTCTATTTCCAGTCCGTGGTTCCCGGCGTAGTAAATGCCTTCGATAGCCGCCATGTACCTGAGTTCCTCCATGGAACGCCCGCTGATGATACCTACAGTAAAAACGGGTTTTTGCGCCAGGGCCGAGAGCTTGTCCCTGACTTCCTGCGATAGTACCGCATCCCGGGGTCGACCGACAATCGGGGTCAACGTGCCGTCATAGTCGGAGAGGAACAGGATATGGGGCGCCGCCCGAAAATCGTCCAGGAAAATTTGCCATGATTTAAAAAGGTGTTCCACTAGACCCCCGCTATCGAGATAAGCCTGGAGACCATAGCGCCGCCCCAGCGGTAGATATTATTGCCGGAGACGATTTCCCGCATATTCTTCATGCGGTGCCGCCTCTCGGCTTCCGGCATCTCGATTGCCTCTTTAATCTTTCCGGCGAACTCGCTGATGGCATAGGGATTGATAAGCAGAGCGTCCTGCATCTCCACGGCCGCTCCGGTGAACCTGCTCAGGATTAGAACGCCGTCGCCATCGACCCTGGCCGCGACGTATTCCTTGGCCACCAGGTTCATGCCGTCATGGAGGGAGCTTACCACGCAGAAGCGCGCCAGGCGGCGCAGCGCGTTCAGGGTCTCACGTGAAAGCTGCCGTGTCATCGGGATTACCGGCTGCCAGGAATCGGTGCCGTATTTCTTATTGATTCCGTTCATGAGGTCGTCAATCCTCTGCCCTATATCCTTATAGGTGTCAATCTGGGTGCGACTGGGCATGCCCGCCTGGATAAAGACCACCTTGCCCCGGTAATTGGGGTTGTCCTCAAGTAATTTATCCAGAGCCATGAGCCGCTCCGGAATGCCCTTGGTATAGTCCATGCGGTCCATACCGACGCCGAGGTATTTGCCCTCGAGATTGAATTCGGTGGTGAGATTCTCCATCTCTTTTTCGACAGCTTCCGTATCCGCCTGTGTGGAAATACCATCGAAGTCCACGCTGATGGGGAAAGGCTCCACGACGGTCGTATTGCCCTGCCGTATTACCGCCGAACTCTCACGGTCGGTCATAGCTTCCAGGCTGCGTTCTACCGACTCTATGAAGTTATCACAGAACGACCGTGTATGAAAGCCCATGAGGTCGTTGCCGAGCATGCCGTTGAGTATTTCCTCATGCCAGGGACAGGTGCGGAACATCTCGTAGGCGGGCCAGGGGATATGCCAGAACTGGCCTATAGTAAGGTCGGGATTGCGTTCCTTGAGATACCCGGAGAGCAGGGCGAAGTGATAGTCCTGCACCAGCACCACCGCCTTGCGGTCGCCTATTTCATCCATCACGGCGTCAGCGAATATTTCATTAACTTTCTTATAGGTATTCCACCAGTCCTCACGGAAGTCCGGGGGCGTAAAAGTGACGTGGCAGAGCGGCCAGAGCGCCTGATTGGCAAAGCCGAGATAGAATCCTTCGACTTCCTCCTGGGTCAACCACACCCGGCGCAGGGTATACTCCGGCTTTTCCGGCGGCACAGCTATCCGGTTATGTTCACCGACGACCTTTTTATCGGCGTCACCGGTGCCCTGGGCTACCCAGGTGCCCCCCGAGGCGCGCATGACGGGGTCGAGAGCCTCGGTAAGACCGCCGACCGGACGGGTGCATTGTATCTCGCCGCCGGACATGGTATGGACATAGGGCTCGCGGTTGGAAACGACAATGAACAGGCTATCGCCCAGTTTGGATTGCACGAGTTTGTATAAACTGTCCTTATCCCACTGAAGCTCTTCCATCATTCCCACCTCCCTGGTTCACGGCCTTCGTCTATTTGTAGAATAATTCAAGCGTGTGAGAGTGTCAAGGTATTATTTGGCGCGGCTTTTCTTACGCCCGCTCCGCAGTTGTATCGCCAGCTTCTGGAGTCGGCGGTACTTCACCGGCCGCCACTTGCCGAGGCTGAAAAGCCTGGGGAACAGCACTTTACGGGTTTCCTCAATAATGAACAGGCTGCCGCCGGCCAGTACGGCAATACCCCATTTGTCTATACCCAGAGGCACGGTGCGGAAAGCCTGCTGGAGGAAGGGGATATAGACAACGGCTAATTGAAGCATTATAGCCACCGAGACGGCTCCCACGAGCCAGCGGTTACGGAATATACCCAGCTTAAAGACGGAGAGTTCGTCCGAGCGGGCATTGAAAACGCGGAACCACTCGAAGGTAACCATGGTGCAAAAAGCCAGGGTACGCGCTTCGTCAAGAGGCATTCTCGCCTGAGCCCAGTTGAAAATCAGGGTAATGCCGACCCCCATATATGCCGCCATGGCAATGATGCGGAATACCTGACCGGGGTAAAGAATACCCACACCGGGGTGGCGGGGAGGCTGCTTGAGCTCGTCGCCGGACTTCGGTTCCAGGCCCAGCGGGATAGACGATGCCGTATCCGTCACCAGGTTTACCCAGATAATCTGCACCGCCAGCAGCGGCGCTTTACCGATGAAGAGAATAGACAGAATCAGAGCCAGCAATTCGCCGATGTTCGTACTGAGAAGTAGAAAGATAACATTTCTCAACCTGTTGAAAATCGCCCTGCCCTCGTCCACCGCCGCCACCACCGAGGCGAAGTTATCGTCGGCTAGCGTCATATCACAGGCTTCCTTGGCGACGTCCGTGCCGGTAATACCCATGGCGATGCCGATATTGGCCGTCTTCAGAGCCGGGGCATCGTTAACGCCGTCGCCGGTCATAGCGACAACATGCCCCCTCTTCTTCAGGGCGTCGACGATTCTCAATTTCTGAATAGGCTCGATTCGCGCGAAAACAGAGACGCTTTCCACCCGCGCGGACAGTTCTTCGTCGCTCATTTCGCGGAGTTCGTTCCCGGTTATCGCCCTACCCTCCGGCAGTTCAAGCTGGCGGGCAATGGACTCCGCCGTCACCCTATTATCGCCGGTAATCATGATAACCTTGATGCCGGCCTGCTTGCAGAGTCGGACCGCTTCTCCGGCTTCCTCGCGCGGCGGGTCGGCCATCCCCGATAGCCCGACAAATACCAGATTACCTTTGATATGTTCTTCCTCAAGGTCTTCGAGGTCAGCGGGCAAGTCAACATAGGCTGTGGCGATAACCCTCATCGCTTCCCGGGCCATGGCATCGTTAGCCTGCATGATAACCTGAATATCAGACTCATCCAGAGGTACGATTTCACTTCCCCGGTAGCAACGCCCGCTCATGGAAAGGAGTTTTTCGGGGGCACCCTTAACGCAGGCAACACGCCCGCCGTCACGCGGATGAAGGGTAGCCATGTAGAATTGTTCACTCTGGAAGGGAATTTCATCAAGTCGGGGAAAGGTCCTGTCAAGCTTTTCGCGGTTCATCCCGGCCTTGGCGGCAGCCACCACCAGGGCGCCTTCGGTAGGATCGCCGAAGATGTTATAAGAAGATTCGTCTTCCATGGTCAGCACGGAGTCGTTACAGAGAGCGCCTATCCTCAGATGAAGCTCCAGAGCCGGTTCGTTCTCCATGGCCAGCTTCTGCCCGCTATCGCGGAATTCACCTTCAGGCACATAACCTTCGCCAGTAACCTCCACCCAGCGACCGCCGAGGAAAATCCGCCGCACCGTCATCTGGTTTAAAGTCAGCGTTCCGGTCTTATCGGAGCAGATTACCGTGGCCGAACCCAGCGTCTCCACCGCCACCAGCCGGCGGATAATGGCACTGCGGCGGGCCATGAACCTCATACCCATAGCCAGAACCACGGTTACCACCGCCGGCAGTCCTTCCGGTATCGCCGAAACGGCCGCGGCAACCGCCAGCAGGAACACATCCAGCCAATCCATACCCCTGATAAGACCGACGATTACCAGCAGGACACAGATACCGAGGAAAAGGCCGATAATATATCGGCTCAGCTTACTGATACTCTTCTGCAGGGGGGTCTTCTCCGGCTTGACTTCCTGGATGCCCGTAGCTATCTTACCCATCTCGGTAGCCATGCCGGTCCTGACAACCACAGCGGTGGCACGCCCGTAGGTGACGACCGTCCCCATGAATACCATGTTCTTACGCCCGGATACCGTTAGCTCTCCCGAAAGCGACTTGGTATGCTTATCCACCGCCACGGACTCGCCGGTAAGCGTGGCTTCATTAACTTTAAGGTTGGAAGCTTCGATGAGCCTGGCGTCGGCCGGCACCTTGTCGCCGGACTCAAATATTAAAATATCACCGGGCACGATTTCGCGGGCGGGTATGTTCCTGACACTTCCGTCGCGGCGTACCGTAGCCAGCGGCGCCGCCATCCGGATAAGGGCTTCCATAGCCTTCTCCGCCCGCGTTTCCTGCATAAATCCGATGACCGCATTCAAAATAAGTACGCCGAGTATTACCCAGGCATCCATGAAATGCCCGACGATAAACGAGATTGCCACGGCAATAAGCAGTACGTAGATGAGGGGACTGAGGAACTGCCTGAGAAAAACCAGCACCGGCGGGGTCTTCTTCCTGCCTTCCAGCTGGTTGGGGCCGTACTGCAACAACCGTGATCTGGCCTCAGCCGTTTCCAGCCCGGCACGCCTGGAATCGAGCGCCTGCAGAGCTTCGCCCAGACTCAGGTTATACCACTGCTCATTCATACATTAAATATAGTAGCATAATGATTTCGGAGGATACCAGTGTCGTCGGGATTCTCTCAATGGTGTTTATGCTCGCGCTCGGTTTCTCCACCCACCCACAAAAGGGGAAAAACGATATCACTGACACAGCACGGGAGCCATACTGAAAGGAAGAGAAACAGGAAAATAAAGGGAAGCAGAGGAATCCAGTCGGCAATCCCGAAGGCGATGAAGCTGAAGAGAGATGCCCAGGTGCTCAGCAGCACATGTCCCATGTGAGGGAACCTGGTAGTGGGCTTCCAGATGGCAATTGCAATGCCGATAACGGCAGCAACATTGATGACTATCCATTTGGCGACGCCGATGTAGGGCATCTTCTCGGTCTCAATAAAAGGGACATGGAACTCCATAGGGATATTCAGCGCACCTCCGCCCAGATACGGGATAATAACATCACTCAGCGTGGCTATACCTATAGAGCCCGCGTAGCCGATAAGTATCGTCGCCCAGAGCTTAGGCTTCTTATTATGCATTCGGTACATGGAGGCAGTCACCAGCGCACTCAAGACGACGTGGATGGGATGGAGGGTATAAAAAAGCGAGTTCGACATTTCTCTGGGGGCATTGGAAAAGTAAATTATAACCATAACTATAATACCGGCCACAGCCCCCATGGCGGTAAAGGGGATATGGTGCAACAGTTCCAGGCCGATACGTTTAAGCATTGATATCCTGCCCTACCAGAGTTTTTCCCCGGCATTTGCGGCACTGCCCCACAAACTCGAGGAGGTGTCCGCTTATCTTGAAGCTTGTCTCCTTCGAGAGCCGGCGCTCCAGTTCGCCAAGGTTGCAATCAGTAAAATCAATCACGGTACCGCAGTCGGAGCAAATGAGGTGATGGTGATGCTCCAAAGGCCGCCTCATCAGGTAACTGCGACAGTTCCCGCCGGCGTGCATCTCACAGATGAGATTCAAGCTGGCAAGTATCTCAAGCGTGCGATAAATAGTCACCAGCCCGATACCCGGGTTCTCCCGGCGTACCCGCCCGTGTATTTCCGCCGGGGTAAGGTGCTCGTGACTGTTAATAACTGCGTTGATAATCGTGCGGCGCTGCGGGGTAATTTTATAGCCACCCTGTCTTAACGCGTGTTCAATTCTCTTCTCGGTATAAACCATTTTTATACTACTAAATGAAAAAGATTTTCAATTAGCACTTTAACACAGTTAAAAACAGCTGTCAACAGGCACCGGTAATTGTCCTGCCTTGATAAAGTATGGTAAAATGGTAAAATTGTAATATGAGTTACAATATGCGGTGGTGCGCAATCTTTCATAAAATAGTTGCGCTTATCTATATTAATCTGTTATAATATTATCGTGTTGCGTGAATAATGATGAAAAAGACTTTGCAAATACTATCCGGAAATGAGGCGCTGGCGCTGGGAGCTTACCACTCCGGCGTGCAGGTGGCCGCCGCTTACCCCGGCACCCCCAGCACCGAGATACTGGAGAACCTGGCACGCTTCAAGGACATTTACGCCGAGTGGTCCACCAACGAAAAGGTGGCCATGGAGGTGGCGATGGGGGCTGCCTACACGGGGGCCCGCGCCATGGCGTCCATGAAGCACGTTGGACTCAACGTAGCCAGCGACCCCTTCATGGCGGCGTCTTACACGGGTATCATCGGCGGGCTGGTAATAGTCTGCGCCGACGACCCGCAGATACACAGCTCCCAGAACGAGCAGGACAACCGGCACTACGCCAGGATGGCCAAGATACCGATGCTGGAACCAACCGACAGCCAGGACGGCTACGACCTCATGGGTTACGCCTTCGATATCAGCGAGGAGTTCGATACGCCGGTGTTGCTGCGTACCACCACCCGCATCTCCCACTCTAAATCGGTGGTGGACGTAAGCCGTAAACGCGTGGTTAAGAACCCGCAGCCGGCTTTTCACTTCAATCAGCAGAAATACGTCATGCTGCCGGTATACGCCCTGCCCCGGCACGCCCTGATGGAAAAACGCATACTCAAACTGGCGGAATATAGTGAGACATTCCCCCTGAATCAAATCACCTGGGGCAAGCGCGACCTCGGCATCGTTACCAGCGGAGTCGCCTACCAGTACGCGCGTGAGGTCTTTCCGGAAGCCTCCTTCCTCAAGCTGGGAATGAGCTGGCCGCTGCCGGAGAAAATGATAAAAGAGTTCACTGCAGGCGTAGAACGTCTTATCGTTATCGAAGAACTCGACCCGTTCCTGGAGCAGAATATCAAGTCGATGGGCATAGAGGTTACCGGCAAGGAGTTTATTCCCCTGGTGGGAGAACTGAACACGCAAATCGTCACCGATAGCAGTTCGGGTGCCGGGCTCCTTCCCGAGTCCGAAAAGATATTGGACCCGGCTTCGGGGCTTCCCAGGCGCCCTCCCCTGCTCTGCCCGGGCTGTCCCCATACCGGTATCTACTTCGTCCTGAACAGCCTCGGACAGCGCTCCAAACTGCTTGAATCGAAAGACAACGGGCCGCAGGAACCCAAACTGATTATCACCGGCGATATCGGCTGCTACACGCTGGGCGCTTTACCGCCGCTCGGTGTCCTGGATACCACCGCCTGCATGGGCGCCGGTATCGGGCAGGCACTGGGCATGGAACGGGCCGGCGTTAAGAGCAAGGTGGTGGCTATTATCGGCGACTCAACCTTTATGCATTCCGGCATCACCGGACTGGTGGACGCCGTTTACAATCAGGGTCATATCACCATTCTGATACTGGACAACCGCACCACGGCGATGACGGGTCACCAGGAGCACCCCGGCACGGGCATCTCGGCGCAGGGCGAAGAGACATTCGCCGTGGATATAGAGAGCCTGGTCAGGGGCATCGGCGTTAATGACGTCAAGGTGGTCAACGCCTTCGATTTAAAGGCTCTGAGGAACGGCGTCAAGGACTCGCTGGACCGGCCGGAGGTATCGGTAATCATCGTACGCGGCTCCTGTGCCATGCTTATCAGGAAGCGCGCCAATCCCAGAAAGGTTGATATCGAAAAGTGCACCCAGTGTAATTACTGCCTCGGCCTCGGCTGCCCGGCCATCCAGAGCGTCGACGGACAGGTATTCATCGAGCCGACGCTCTGCGCCGGAGACATCTGCACCATCTGCGAACAATTATGCCCCCAGAAAGCGATATCTGCATGAGTAACGGTAAGAAGATGGAGAAAATAGACTTATTAGTCACCGGGGTAGGCGGTCAGGGGGTTGTCCTGGCCAGTGATATCATCGGCGAGACCGCCCTGGCGGCCGGATTCGATGTTAAGAAGACGGATACGCTGGGGATGGCCCAGCGCGGCGGCAGCGTTGTCAGTCACGTACGCCTGGCGCCGAAGGTCTGGTCGCCGTTAATCAAAGACGGCAGCGTTGACCTAATCCTTGCCTTTGAAAAACTTGAGGCGGCCCGTTGGAGCCATTTTCTGCGCCCGGGGGGCATAACTATCACCAATAACTACGAACAACCGCCTCTATCGGTCAGCCTGGGACAGGAGGTCTATCCCACCGACGATGTAATCGCCGCGGCACTGAGACGGCAGACCGACCAGGTCTACTTTGTGGACGGTACCGGGCGGGTTAAGGAACTGGGTAATGTCAGAACACTCAATATCTTCATGCTCGGGTGTTTTTCAGTGTTTTCTCCACTCGAGGCAGCGACCTGGAGAGAGAGTATAACCCGGCGTATGCCGGAGAATATCCGTGAAATCAATCTGACTGCCTTCGAAATGGGCAGAAAGGAAATAGAAAGTGTCCGTATCGGCAAGAGTTAAAAAGGGCATGGAACTGGGGTCGTGGATAAGGCGGATGTTCGAAGAAGGCATCGCCATGAAAAAGAAATACGGCAAGGAGAATGTCTTCGACCTTTCGCTGGGCAACCCCATCATGGAACCTCCCCCCGAGTTCAAACGCGAAATTAAACGCCTGGCGGAGAATCCGTTCCCGGGCATGCACAGCTACATGGAGAATGCCGGTTATCCCGCCACCAGGGCGGCCGTTGCCGCGCAGTTGACTAAAGAAACGGGCATCAAGCTTACCGAGAAGGATGTCATTATGGCTGTAGGGGCAGCGGGGGCCATTAACGTAGCGCTGAAGACAATTCTCGACCCCGGCGACGAGGTAATACTCTTCCTCCCCTGGTTCGTCGACTACTTTAACTACGTGGAAAACCACGACGGAGTGGTCAAGCTCGTGCCCACCGACGAAAATTTCATGCCACGACTGGATGAGTTGGAAAAGAGCATCGGCCCGAGAACGAAGGCGGTACTTATTGATTCGCCGAACAACCCCACCGGCGTCGTTTACAGCGAGAGCCTGATGACGCAAATGGGCGAGATACTCCGTAAAAAAGAAGCCGAGTACAGGACGGAGATATTCATCGTCAGTGATGAGCCCTATAAAAAGATAATCTACGACGGATTGGAGTATCCCTCTCCATTGAATTTCCACCGGCACAGTATCATAGCGACTTCTCATTCCAAGGACCTGTCCATACCCGGCGAGCGCATCGGTTATATCGCCCTGCACCCAGAGAGCTCTAATCATGATGAGATGATAACGGGCTTCGTTTTCTGCACACGCGTTCTGGGTTTCATCAATGCCCCGGCTTTCATGCAGAACGTGGTACGGAACCTCCAGGATGTGACCATCCCCGTATCAGAATATCAGCGTCACCGGGACTTCATCTACAGCAACCTAGTGGAAATGGGATATAAGGTAAATAAGCCGCAGGGCGCCTTCTATATCTTCCCCAGGTGCCCCATAGAGGACGATGTGGCTTTCGTGCACGAGCTTCAGCAGGAACACCACGTACTCACCGTGCCCGGGGTGGCTTTCGGCACGCCCGGCTACTTCCGGCTGGTGTACTGCGTCGACGACCGTACGCTGGAGTGTTCCATGCCCGGACTGGCCGCCCTGGCGAAGAAGTACAAGCTCAAGTAATCTGCGGGCATTACCACTCGTGAAAAACACGGCTGTTGCGGTGTTGATTTTTATAAAAATTCTATGGTATACTACCGCAGTGCTAAAATCCCTGTATCACAGTATGTGGTACTGCGAGCACGCCAACACTAAATGAGCGATAAAAATAGTCAGGGGACCAGTTGCTAGCAAACTACGGATTAATCGGGCTGTTTTTCATCATCGTCGTACTTTTCTCCCTTGTAATGGTAGTTACTCCCATTGTCCTCAGATATCTTAAAATCGTCCCCAACAATCCCAACCCCATCAAGAATTCCATCTTCGAATGCGGCATGGAGACCACCGGGAAGACCTGGGTGCAGTTCAACTTCCACTATTATTTCTACGCCCTCGTCTTCCTAGCCATCGATGTCCTGGTTGTTTTTCTCTATCCGTGGGCAACGCAGCTCAGGGAACTGGGGCTTTTCAGCTTTTTTGTCGTGTTGATACTCGTTTTCATAGTACTCGTCGGCTACATATACGCCTGGAAGAAGAAGGTCCTCGAATGGAAGTAAGCAGCGATAGAGAGTATATCTATACGTCTTCAGAGCTTGACAAGCAAGAGGGTCAGCTAATTGAAGAGGTGAAGGCGGGCGCCAGGGAAACCATTCCCGACCCCGACGCCTGGCTGGACGAGGAAGTAAAACGAAACATCATGCTGTCCTCGGTAGATGCCGTACTAAACTGGGCGCGGCGTTCCTCGCTGTGGACGGTGATATGCTTCCCCGCCTGCTGCGCCTTTGAGTTTATCGCCGCCGAGGGCCCCCGCTTTGACATGTCCCGCTTCGGCATGGAAATCCTGCGGGCTTCCCCACGCCGGGCCGACCTGATGATTACGGCCGGCACCCTTACCTGGAAAATGGCGCCCGTCGTCCGGCGGATATATAACCAGATGCCCGAGCCGAAATGGGTCATTGCCATGGGCGCCTGCGCTATCAGCGGCGGCATTTTCCGTTCGTCTTACAACGTGGTGCCGGGATATAACAAGATAATCCCGGTCGATGTTTACGTGCCGGGTTGTCCTCCCCGCCCCGAAGCCCTTATCTACGGCGTACAGACGCTGCAGAAGAAGATAGCCAAGGAGCACCAGATATTAGACCTGCCACAGAAGCTATTGAAAGGTAATAAATAATGACGGTAGCCCTCTCCGGTAAAGACATAGCCGGCCAGCTGGAAGAGAAATTCCCGGGCAGCATTGAGGAAACCGGCCAGGAATGCGTAGTGGTAAAGAGCGATTCTTTGCTGGCGGTGGCCGAATATCTTAAAAATACCGGGAGTCTCGCGTTCGACTACTTTAATTACGTCACAGCCGTCGATTACTACAGCTATTTTGAAGTCGTTTACCAGCTGGCATCCATAAAGCATAACCACTCGTTCGTTATTAAAACAAGGTGCTACGACCGCGAGAATCCCACCGTGCCTTCGGTAATCGGCCTGTGGCAGGGAGCCAACTTCCAGGAACGTGAGATTTACGACCTCATGGGTATTAAATTCGAAGGCCACCCGAATCTGAAGCGCCTCTTCCTCTGGGAAGGATTCCAGGGGCACCCGCTGCGAAAGGACTATCTCCAGTGACCACGACCGAGATGATGACACTCAAGACTGAGCCATTCATGCTCAATTTCGGGCCGGTGCACCCGAGTACCCACGGCGTGTACCGCATGAGAGCCACCCTCGACGGCGAGGTCATTCTTGATATCGAGCCGGTTGTCGGCTACCTGCACCGCGGCATCGAGAAGCTGACCGAGGAAAGGACATATTCCGGCATTATCCCTCTGACCGACCGGCTGGACTATATCTCACCGATGAGCAACAACCTGGGTTATTGCCTGGCCGTAGAGAAGCTGGCAGGGATAAAGGTGCCGGAACGCGCCGAGTATCTGCGCGTCATTATAGCGGAACTGCAGCGCCTGGCCAACCATTGTATTGCCGTCGGCTCTTTCCTCAACGATACCGGGGCCTACTATACACCCTTCATGTACGCCTTCCGCGAGAGAGAGAAGATTATCGACCTTTTCGATATGGTCTGCGGCCAGCGCCTTACCTATAGCTATATGAGAATCGGCGGCGTCAGCCAGGATATCCCCGATGAATTCCTGCCGGCGCTGAATAAACTGGTTGAACAGCTGTCCCGCTGGGTTGACGAATATGACTTCCTGCTCATGCAGAATGAGATACTGCTGGCGCGCACCAAGGGTGTGGGTATCCTGCCGAGGGAAACGGCCATCAACTGCGGTATCAGCGGCCCGGTAGCCCGCGGCAGCGGCGTCAACTGGGACCTGCGCAAAGCCGACCCATATTCCGTCTACGACCGCTTTGAGTTTGATATCCCGCAGGGTGAGAACGGTGACTGCTATGACCGCTACCGCGTGAGGGTGGAAGAGATGCGCCAGAGCCTGCGTATTATCAAGCAGGCCATGAATGACGTACCCGCCGGACCCGTCAGGGCTGACGTACCTCACCTTATTCGTCCCCCCAAGGGTGAGGCATATGCCCATGTTGAGGCGCCCAAGGGCGAACTCGGCTACTACCTGGTATCGGACAACTCCATTGCCCCCTACCGGTGCCACATACGGCCCACCAGCCTGATAAACCTGACCGCGTTACGCGAAATGGTCAAAGGATGGAAGGTGGCCGACCTTATCGCCATCTTCGGCAGCATTGATATTACTATGGGCGAGGTTGACAGATAGTGGCGACGCCTGATTTACTGATTCGCACCCTGCCGATGCAGGCAGTCCCGCCGGACTGGCCCGGTGGCTACTGGTGGCACTGGTTGTTCTTCACCGTTGTCCTTATAGCCTTCGTTCTGACCATGGTGATGGCTGTTATTTATGTCGAGCGAAGAGGACTTGGCCGCATGCAGTCGCGTCTCGGCCCCAACCGCACCGGGCCTTTCGGCCTGCTACAGCCGGTGGCCGATGCCGTCAAGGTTTTATTGAAAGAGAATATCGTGCCGGACAAAGCCGATAAGCTGGTCCACTGGCTGGCTCCGGTAATAGCTTTTGCGCCGGTATTGATGATTTTCGCCGTGGTGCCGTTCCAGAACGGAGCGCTGCTGGCCGACCTTAATATCGGCATACTGTACGTGGTGGCTATCAGTTCCGTCGCCACGGTAGGCGTCTTCATGGCGGGGTGGGGCTCCAGCAACAAGTATTCCCTGCTCGGCGCCATGCGTAATGTCGCTGCCGTGGTCAGCTACGAGATGCCGCTGGTGCTGGCTGTCGTCGGCGTGGTGCTGGTCGCCGGCTCGCTCTCCATGAACCAGATTGTTCTGGCCCAGGACCTCCCCTTCATCCTGTTCCAACCCCTGGGCTTTCTCATCTTCTTCGCCGCCGGCTGCGCCGAGATTAACCGCAGCCCCTTCGACCTTATGGAGGCCGACCAGGAGCTTGTCGCCGGCTTTCATACCGAGTATTCCGGCATGAAATTCGCCATGTTCTACCTGGTAGAGTATGCCGAAGCTATCGCCATCGCCGCCATTATCACCACGCTCTTCCTCGGCGGCTGGAGGGGCCCGTTACTGCCGCCGTGGCTGTGGTTCATCGTCAAGATATTTGTTGTTTTCTTTATCATGGTCTGGACGAGGAGTACCTTCCCGCGCGTGCGCATCGACCAGCTTATGGCATTTGCCTGGAAGTTCCTCTTCCCGCTGGCGCTGATAAACCTGTTCATCACCGCCATACAGGTACTCATCTGGCCGGATGCGCTGCCATGGATATTAATCATTGTCAATTTCGCCATCATGGGCATACTGATATTATTATGGTCGAAACTCTTTAAGTTAGGATGGGGCCGCCTTGAAGTTTGAACGTTACGGCATAGGCTTAATCAAGGGCATGATGGTGACCATCCAGCATTTGCTGCGTCACCCGACGGTCAGCCAGTACCCGGAGCAGCGACTTAATATCTCGCGCCGTACACGCGGCAACGAGCTTATCTGGAGTCGCGAGAAGTGCACCGGCTGCGCCACCTGCGCCAAGACATGCCCCCAGGGCGCTATCGAAATCGTTACCTCCACCAACCTGGCGGATAACAAGTACGAGGTGGAGACATACCGGGTGGATACCGGCTACTGCATTCAGTGCGGACTGTGCGTCGAGGCCTGCCCGTACGATGCCCTGTTCATGGGTTATTCGTTCGAGAGGGCGAAATACCGTCGCGGCGACCTTGTCCAGAGCGATGACGAGCTGCTGGAATCGCCGGAGAGACCCGCCAGCGGTTATTACCACCCCGAAATTGCCGAAAAATTACCCGAGCAGACCCTGCTCATAGATAAAATCGTGGAGAAGAGGAAATAATGGGACTGACTGCTGCATTCTGGATAATGGCGGTGGTCGCCGTAGTCGCGGCCCTGGGCGTGGTATTCCTGCGCAACGTTTTCCGCGCCGCCCTGGCCCTTGTCCTCTGTTTCATCACGGTGGCCGGACTTTACATTACTTTAAGCGCCGACTTCCTGGCGGCGGTGCAGATACTGGTGTACGTCGGCGCGATATCGGTGCTGATTATCCTGGCTATCATGATGACGAGAGAAGTCCAGCAGGGCAGCCCATCAAATAGAATGAAATTGCCCGCCTTTATCGTGGCGGCGGTATTGCTGGGAATTATGATTTACACCGTCACCAAGACCTCATGGCAGATTGCCGCGGAGTCGCCGCTGACACCCACGACGGCCCCGCTGGCCACCAAGCTCTTCAGCGAGAGCGGCTTCATCCTGCCGGTGGAAATTGCGGCGATGCTGATACTGGCGGCTATCCTGGGCGCCATCGTTATCGCGAGGGAGAAATAAAAAGTGACTATCGGTCTTGAGCATTATCTGGTACTATCGGCGGTGCTTTTCTGCATCGGGCTGTACGGCGCGCTGACCAAGCGTAACGCCGTGATTATCCTGATGTGTATCGAGCTAATGCTCAACTCGGTAAATATCAGCCTGGTGGCGTTCTCCAGCTATATCGTGCCTCGGGCGCTGACGGGGCAGGTGTTCGCCATCTTCGTGATGGTGGTGGCCGCCGCCGAGGTAGCCGTGGGCCTGGCGATAATCCTAGCTATCTATCGCCGTTTTACCGATGTAGACGCTAACAATATTAATTTAATGAAATGGTAGGCTAATCCAGACTATGCCGAAAGAAGGGGGTAAGAATATGAAGAACTCGGGCAGCTTTTTCGGGGCTTTCTGGTTTGCCGGCTGGCTCTTCACCATCGGGTTTGCCAACCTGGTATGGTGGAAGATTATACTGGGCATCGTGGTCTGGCCGTTCTATCTGGGCGATGCCGTTTTAGCTATGTAAATTAAGGGGTGTTCAGAGGAGTGAATAATGAAAAGGGTTATATTGGGCTGGTTGATAATGGTTATTGGCGTGATACCCCTAGTATTAACACTTGTATTATCTATGCAGGAACTGTCATTTGCTCCTATGAAAGAATATCTTACGCTAATTATAGTGGGATTAGTGGTCTTTGTAGTTGGTTTTGTCATTAAAGAATGGGGGAATAAATCAAGGGAT
>JAUWGD010000021.1 GCA_030606585.1 Dehalococcoidales bacterium
CGGTACAGGCTTCCCCGACCAGTAAATCGGTAATGTGCATGGACGGCAACACCATCACAGCCTCGGCATTGATTATTGCCGGGGGTTCCGTACCCAGGAAGCTGGGCGTTCCCGGTGAAGACAAGTTCCGGGGCAACGGCGTCATTAACTGCGCTTTCTGCGACGGCGGAGAGTTCGTCGACCGCGTGCTGGCGGTATGCGGCGGCGGCGATGCCGGTATTACCGAGGCTCTCTACATGGCCAACCTGGCTTCCAGGGTTATTCTTATCGAGGCGATGCCGGAACTTACGGCCACCGCGATACTCCAGGATAGAGTCAAAGAAAATCCGAAAATCGAGGTGCGCTGCGGGGTAAAGGTCGAGGCAATCACGGGCGAAAACCAGATTGAGTCGATAGAAATCGTTACGGAAAATGGGCAAAAGGAGAGCCTGAAAGTGGACGGCGTCCTGGTGCATGTCGGCCTCGACCCCAATACCGATTACCTGGAAGGGGTTGTACCGCTGGACGACCGGAAGCAGGTTATCGTGAATGAATCGATGGAGACCGGGATTCCCGGCATCTTTGCCGCCGGTGATATCAGGAGCGGCTCACCCGGACAGGTAAGCACGGCAGCCGGCGATGGCGCCACCGCCGGCATGGCCGCCCAGAGGTTTCTCCAGCAGTTGAAATAAATACGCGAACTCGCTAAACCAAACCGGCTCTGTAAAGGCAAATAAACCAATGGATGAGGATGTATATTTTCATAAATATGTGACCTATCGCGCCTGGAAACAAAGCCTCCGGTTCAGAGTTTCACAGGAGCTGTTCAGCAGCCACGATATAGACACCGGCACGAAGTTCCTCCTGCGTACTATCGTCGAGGCGGACTATGATAAACCACAGCGTATCCTCGACCTGGGTTGCGGCTACGGGCCCCTGGGGCTGACACTGAAAAGTCTGCACCCCGACAGCCTCGTGCATATGGTCGACCGGGATGCCCTGGCCGTCGAATATTCACGGCAAAACGCCGAGCTAAACGAACTTGAGGGCATGGACATCTACGGCAGCCTGGGTTACGACGATGTGAAGCAAAACGACTTCAACCTTATTGCGGCCAACATTCCCGGTAAAGCCGGAGAACCGGTGATAACCTACCTGCTGCGGGAAGCCGGCTGTCATCTGGCGCCCGGCGGGCTGGCGGCCATGGTGGTGGTAGCCCCGCTCGAAGAGACCGTCTTGAAAATACTCGAAAGTATACACGGGGTTGAAATTATTCTCCGGCGGAACAGGTCCGGCCACGCCGTCTTTCATTACCGGTTTTCCGGTGAAACCGCCTCTCCAAAGCCCGAACAAAGCGCGCTGGTACGCGGTTTATACCACCGTAAAGACGTAACGATGAGCGTGGGGAGCCTGGAGTACAAGATGCAGACAGTCCACGGCCTGCCGGAATTCGATTCTCTCAGCTACGGCAGTGAGGTGCTGGTGAAAGCTATAACTTACGCCAAAGGCTTAAAAAATCGCCGTGCGGTTGTTTTTAACCCGGGGCAGGGGCACATTCCGGTAATCCTGTGGAAGCTTATCCGACCGGAAAACTTAGACCTTGTCGATAGAGACCTGCTGGCCCTCAGGTATTCCCGACTCAATCTTATCCTGAACGAATACCCTGCCGAGCAGGTAAACGTCTCTCATCAGGTCGGTATCTCATCCCGGAATACAGAGAAGGTCGACCTCTTTATCGGCGTGTTGAGAGAAGAAGAGGGCAGAAATGCCACCTTTTTAACGCTTGACCAGGCGGCCGGGAGGCTTTCCGGCAACGGTATGATATTACTATCGGCAGGCTCGACGGCCATCACCCGACTCGTCACTCATGCGGAGTCGCAGGGGCTGCTCCGTATCATCACGCGGGAGAGGTGGAAGGGCAACAGCCTCCTGGTGCTGGGGCGCGCCTGATATTTCAGTTATTTTCCCACGCTATTGAATTACGACTGAAACTCTGCTACCATGCAGTCGGCCCGCCTTAATGATTTTCATGATATTTTACGTCAATATACCTGTATCGGGAGGAAACTAAGTAATGAACAAAGCTGCCGAAGAACTGCGCCGCGAACGCGAAAAACGCGTTACCGACGCCATACAGTTGAAAATACCGGACAGGGTCCCGGTTATCTGCGCGATGGGCTACTTCCCCGCCAAATACACCGGTATACCCTGCTCCGCCGCTTACTACGACTTCGATGCCTGGTACGACGCCTATGAGAAGACCCTGCGGGACTTTCAGCCGGACATGATTTACCAGCAACCGTTCATGCCGGGGAAAGCGCTGGAAATACTCAACCCTAGGCAGATGAGATGGCCGGGATACGGGGTCGACCCATACCAGGGGCACCAGGCTATAGAAATCGATAATATGAAGGCGGACGAACTCGACCTGTATATGGATGACCCGTCCGACTATATGCTGCGGACATTCATGTCCCGCACCAGCGAGCATATGGAAGGCCTTTCGCTGCTGCCGAAACTGGCCGACCTGGGCGGCGGCCCGATGGGCATACAGATGCTGGCTCTCGCTTTTTCCGAGCCGAAGCTGGTAAAAGCTATCAGCACTCTTCAGAAGACCGGCCGGGAGATGAAAAAGTGGCGTCCCAAGATAGATAAATTTAATCAAATGATACTGGACATGGGCTTTCCGCAGTATTTCCAGGGCGCCGCGATGCCACCCTACGATGTAGTTTCACATTCCATGCGGGGGATGAGCGGCACCATGTTCGACATGTTCCGGCAGCCCGATAAGCTCATTGAACTCTGTGAATTTATACTGAAGAAGACACTTGAAAGGCCGCTGCCCCCGCCGAACGAGTACGGTAACATCAGATTTTTCATGACCAATACGAGAGGTTCCGATGACTTTCTCTCAAAGGAGCAGTTCGATACTTTCTACTGGCCCACGTTTAAAAAGCTTGTCATGACGCTTATCGAACGGGGAGTGACACCCTGCATCTTCTTTGAAGGCAACTTTACGTCCCGGCTCGAGTATCTCCTCGAGTTTCCTAAAGGGAAAATGCTGGCACGCTTTGATACGACGGACATTTTCAGGGCTAAGGAAATACTGAAAGACCATGTATGCATCGAGGGGAATGTGCCGTCATCACTTTTACAGGTGGGAACGGTACAGGATGTAAAAGACCACTGCAAGAAACTCATCGACGTCATCGGTAAAGACGGCGGTTATATAATTTCGCCGCGCAGTTCTACCGACGAGGTGAACCCGGAAAACTTTAAGGCGATGATTGAATTCACCAAGGAGTACGGTAAATATCGTTGAAATACGGTGAAAATGCAAAATGCTCAGCGTCACCAACATATCAAAATCCTATAGCGCCCGTTACCTCTTCAGCGGCATCAGCTTCAATGTCGGCATGGGAGACCGTATCGCCGTCATCGGCCAGAACGGCACGGGCAAGACCACGCTGTTCGACATTATTTCCGGCAATACGAGCCCGGATACCGGCAATATCGCCCTGCGCCGGGGCACCACCATCGGCTACTTGAGGCAGGATATCCAGCCCACTTCCCGACACAATCTGCTGGATGAAGTAATTGCTTCCTCCGCCAGTATCAATACGCTGGCGCATAAAATCCAGATAATCCAGGAGGAACTGGCCGAGGAGAAAGACGAGGAAAATACAGCCGTACTGCTCCGTGAGCTGGGTGAACTCCAGCACGCCTTCGAATCGACCGGCGGTTATAATGCCGAACACGAGGCCCGCATCATCCTTTCCGGCCTGGGCTTTGACGAATCGGAGTTCTACCGTCCCCTGTCCGAACTCAGCGGCGGGTGGCTTACGCGCGTCGAACTGGCCAAGCTCCTCTTTCTCAATCCCGACCTTTTAATCCTCGACGAGCCGACCAACCACCTCGACCTGGAGACTACCCGCTGGTTCGAGAATTACCTTATGACCTATCACGGCAGCGTTATCGTAACCTCGCACGACCGCGCCTTCCTGAATAAAGTGGCCAGGAAAATAATCGCTTTCGAAAGAGACGAGGTCGTCTTCTTCCGGGGCGACTATGACGGGTATATCCTTACCCGCGAGAAAGAACTGGAAACCAGAAAGGCCACAGCCAAGAGGCAGGAAGCCAGAATAAAGAAAGAAATGCGCTTTATCGAGCGTTTCCGCGCCAAGAACACCAAGGCAACCCAGGTGCAGAGTCGAATTAAAAAGCTCGAAAAGATGGAGAGGATAGTCGTGCCGAGGTCAACCAGGAAGATTGATTTCGACTTTCCGAAGCCTTCACGCAGCGGCCATGTCGTTATTACCCTTCAAAATATCGCCAAGTCGTACGATGAAAAAGTCGTTTACCGCGACCTTAACCTGGAGCTTAACCGGGGCGATAAGGTGGCGCTGGTGGGATTGAATGGCGCCGGAAAGACCACGCTCCTTAAAATCCTGGCCGGGGAACTGCCCTTCGAAAAAGGCGAGCGCGTGCTGGGCCATAACGTCTCCACGGCTTACTTCGCCCAGTACTATATCGAGCTCCTCAATCCCCGCAACTCCATCATCAACGAATTGCAGCAGATAGCCCCGGACGAACCGGAACAGAAGCTGAGGGGCCTGCTGGGGGCGTTTTTATTCAGCGGTGAGGACATTTTGAAAAAGGTAGGGGTGCTCTCGGGGGGAGAAAAGACCCGGCTGGCCATAGCCAAGATGCTGACCAGGCCGGCCAATTTCACCCTCATGGATGAGCCTACCAACCACCTCGATATTCCGTCACGGGAGATACTGACCGACGCCCTGCAGGCTTATAACGGCACGATTTGCTTCATCACGCACGACCGGACGCTGATTCGGGAAGTCGCCAACAAAATCATCGAAATCAAAGACGGTGAACTCCGGATATTCCCCGGGAACTATGACGATTATCTCTACCGGCAAGAGGCTCCGGTAAAAGATGTCTCCGAGACACTCCGTGTCATCAGGAAAAGTACTCCTCCGGTCAGCACGGCGAAGAACCGCCAGCGCCAGCGTAAGATAATCGAGGGAGAACTGAGAAACAGGCATTACCGGGAAATCACCCCGGTGAAAAAACGGATTGCCGAAATTGAAAAGGAGACTTCAAAAATTACCGGGCGTTTAGCCCAGATTGAGGCGCTGCTGGCCGACCCGGAGCATTATAAAAACAGCCGGAAGGTCGTGGAAACCAATCAGGAATACCGGACACTCAAGGATACTCTAAAAGCGATTACCGATGAATGGGACAGGCTCACCGCCGACGTTGAAAGTATGACCCAGAGCTTACAGGAGGAACTGGACAATATCGATATCCAGGCAGGAGAGTAATAATTACCCTGGAGAGCTTGTGTTTACACACAGCCGGTGGGCTTGGGCACCCCGGCCCACTTGCAGGCGGACTGCGCCGGCCCGTTCGGGAACAGTTCGTATAATTTACTCAATTTAAAACCCGATTCTTTGATAAGCCTCCTTATCATCGGGCAAATACCGTTTCCCAGGTAATAATTTCTCAGGTAATTAATTGCCGTCCAGTGTTCTTCCGTTAACTCGTTAACATCTTCCAGGGCTGCATAAGCCCTGGCAACATCTTCATTCCACCGGTCGGTTTCCTGCATAAAACCGTTCTCATCGACTTCGTACGTATTGCCGGCCAGTTCCATCTGTGCCATGAAAATTAATCTCCTCTCGGAAAGTTTTTACATAACCATTTTACAGTTCTCACGTGTTGGAAGCAAGAATGTACCAGATGCTAAAGCTCTTCCCACTGGATGAAGGGCTTTTTCACATCGACCATGGCGTTAACGATTAATTCCGCCAGGCCGCCGCAGATAATGCCGGATTTTTCTCTCGCCCCGTAGTAATCCAGCAAATCGCGGAACTGCAGCTTGCAGTTCAGGCACGGGGCGCAGATGTACTTCTTTACCTCGGAGCCGGGCCGGTCGGCGAAGGCTTCAAGGACCTGTTTGAACTTCATCCTGCCGGCAACGTGCACCTTCCAGTCGGTAAAGTTGACATCGGACATCACGCTCAAGCCGCCACCGCCGCCGCAGCAATAGTTATCCACGCCGTGAGGCGTCATTTCGCGGAACTGCGGACACAGATAGCGGAGAATCCGGCGCTGAGGTTCGACTATACCCAGGTTTCTGACCACGTTGCAGGGGTCGTGGAGCGTTACCGGAAAATTGTTCTTCGACGGGTCGAACTTGATTTTACCGCTGAAAACCAGGTTCTCCAGGAAGGTCATGACGCTCTCCCGCGGTATATCAAGGTCGCCGGTAAGCACCCGGTCGGCCACGGTCATAAAGGCCTTGTGCTGGTGCCCGCACTCCCCCATGACAATCTTTTTAACGCCGAGTTTTTTAGCAATCTGGGCATGCCTGATGGCTACCCTGGCCAGCTGGACATCGTCGTAGAACACCCCATAGTTGACGCCATCGTAGCCGGGTATTTCCGAAGAAAGCGTCCAGTTGATACCGGCGGCATTGCAGATAATACTGAAGGAAATGGGACCCTCCGGAAAGGAGATAATGTCCCCGGCGCTGTGAATCAGCAGAATATCGGCGCCTTCCTTATCCCAAGGCGTCGAGACCTTCGTGCCGGTAGCCTCGGTAAATTCCTCATCCAGAAACTGTAAATTGTCTATGGCAACATCCGGCCTCAACCCGGTGGGAGAGCCAACCTCAAGCTGAAGCACCGTGCCCTTTTCGTGAAGCTCTTTAGGAGCCCAGCCCAGTTCCTGGCTAAAAAGTTTGCGCAATTCGCGGGTAATCAGGGCATTATCAACGCCCATGGGGCAGGACTGAGCACAGCGCCGGCAGAGATTACAACGGTAGCTCAACTCATACAATCTAGTGATGGTTGTCCAGTTAAGCTCGATATCACCGCCGGAAAGCTTTGCCCGCAGCTTGCCGACAGGCCTAACGTATTTGTTGACCAGTCGCCGGAATATCTCCGAGCGATAGGTGGGACGATAGAGGTCGTTCCTGCCACTGGCCAGGTAAATCGGGCAGGCATCACAGCACGTCTGACACTGAGCGCAGTAATCGATAGATAGCAGTAAAGGCTGCAGAAATGTCCAGTTATTCTCCTTGCTCAGGAGCTTTTTCATTCCCGAGACAAACTGCTCGACGTACTTCTTTTCTTCCTCTTTATTTTTCGTTTTGGGCAGGGCGGCATAGGAAACCACGCCATCGAGATTGCAGACCAGCCTTCCCCGCTGTTCTTCGGTAAGCTGCTTGAACCCAGGCAGTGCCTCTACTCTATCGTAGGGGGGAGGCAACGGTATTAGCTCGTTGGGATTGATTTCAATGAGCTGGGTATCCTCACCCCTGGCGATATCGGTTAATTTAAGCTTTTTCATCATCGCTCATCTTCTTCGTGGTAAGGTCTACCCAGTTTTTCTTGCCGTCGGCTTTGACATGGATAGCCGACCAGCTAACCGGCTGATCCAGAAGACCGTTAAGCTCTTCTATCATTTTCTCGTTCTTGGGTTCGTCATTCCACCGTATCTCATGATAGGTAAAGTACTTGGCAACGAAGTGAATCATATCGGTCATCGGTAGATAGATGAGAAACAGCAGCGATATTACGATATGCACCGAAAGGGGTAAGGCGAGCGTCACGCCGCCATCGAGTGTCACCAGCCCTTTAATAAACAGGCTCATTGTCGAAGCGAAATCAGTTGAGGCAAACCAGGCATAAGCGCCGGTGATAAATAAGGCCACCAGAAAGACTAGATTGAAATATTTGGAGACGGTGTTGAAAGACCTGAGGTTGGTATCGAGGGCGCGTTTCAGGATTAAGCCGACGGCGCCCAGACCGCCAAGCAGATAGCCCGCCGCCGCCAGGACGGAGGCAATCGCCAGAAAGACATCGACAACGCCTGACGGCACCTCAGTAATGATTAACAGGGCGCTTACCAGGCTGAAAAGAAGCATTAAAGCAATCAGGTAGATGCCCGCGTGAAAGGCAAAACTTAAAGGCCATAAAGCCCGATTGTGCTTCCAGACGCCCCTCAGCAGTAATATTTCCGCCGCCATATATAATACGGGAGCCATAAAGGAGCGGCTCTGCCGCTTCCGCCACCACTCATACTCCTCGAGATAGGAACCGCCGTAGCGGGCTTTGCCCTTTTCATGGGGTATCGGCGCCAGTTCCCATCTCAGGTGGACGGGCAATCTGCTGATGGCAATCGTGCGGTACACAATCACGATTAAGAAAATGGCAATCGCACCAAAGGCGAATATATGCCAGCCGATTCCAGACATGCAAACTCCTCAGAACAAAAAGGGGAAAGTGACAAGTGAAACACCTGTCGTATTACTTCATGCTATCTATAATAATATTAGCGGCAATCCTGACCCCGTACCCCGGCGGCAGACCGCACTTCTCAAAGCCCTTCTCCTCAGTAAACAGCGCCATGGCCGCATCGCTTTCACCGGGATTCAGCCGGTGTCCCAGTATCACCGTTTCAATAATATCGGCGCAGTACATATTGCCAATCGCGCCTTCAAAGAGGGCCATATATCTCTGTGAAATCATGATAGGACTTTTTATGGGGTCCATCATCACCGATAAATCCAGCGGGTTATCGCTGCCAAAATAAAGCCCGAAGGCAATCAGGACCCCGGTTACGCCACCGCACATATCGCCGGTCCCGCCGAGGCCGGGGAAAGGAGACAGGGCTTTAATGATTTCCATATTACCCAGGCCGAACTCTTCCATCATGGCAAGCGCGGTACCCTGGCCACAATTTTTAGTTATAAAGTTATATTCTTCAGCCCGCAGCTGGACGCGGTCGAGTATTTCGTCCCGGCTGGCTATAATTTCTTCGGGGGTACGTTTGTCCCTGGGAATCCCCTCGGCAACCATTTTGTTAATTCTGGCATTAATGCCTTCCACATCCCAGACTCTTTGATCCAGTTCGTCGACCTTTTTCTTCATTGCTGCGTAGTCTGCCATTATGCGGTAGCCTCCTTTTTACCTCTTCTCAGAATTCTAGTATAGCATGATTCGTACCTATTTCAAAAATTGGCCCCTTTAGTTTACTGGCAGGATTATGCCCAGTTCTTGAGGTCGTAATAACCCCGGGCAACCTTATAGCGACATATCTGCTGTCCGCCGAGCCAGAGCTGGCATATCTTCACATCTCTGAGGCATTTTTCATAAGGGAAGTCTTCGGAAATGGCCATCGAGCCGAGTAATTCAGCGCCCTTGTTGATTATCTCGACGGCGGTATCGGCGGCAAAGACCCTGGCGGCGGCCCCCTTGGCTATCAACTCCGGCGACCACGCCGCGCCGTATATCGGCCCGTATATATCCGGATGGTCATATATAAAAGCCAAATTATAGAGGCTGGCCCTCATCATCTCGATGCCGATAGCCATATCGGCGATTATCCCGGCGGCCATACTGTGCTGCCTTACCGGCTTAAATCCTCCCATGCGGTTGCCGGTATATTCCAGTACAATGTCAAAAGCACGCTCGGCAATACCGAGGGCCTGGACCCCTCCGGACCAACCGGCTACCGTCGTAAGCATATAACACAAATTGGCGTCCATCCCGGGACCGGCAACCCGGTACTCCTTCGGTACCCTGACGTTATCGTAGTAGACAGACGCATTGATAACCGTCTTAAAGAGCATCTTCTTTTCCGGCTTGCCGAACGTTAGCCCCGGAGCATCCCTGGGAACTATAATCATGGCAATCCCATCATCGCCAAGACTGGGGTCGGTGTTGCAGAAAGTGATATAGCTCTCCGCTATCCCGCCATGAGTCGGCCACATCTTGCTGCCGTTGATGACATACTCGTCACCCTCGAGCCTGGCGGTTGTCTTAATGCCGGCGCCATACAGCAGAGGGTTCTCCGTATCAGCCCCTCCGGCCTCATCAGTCATGGACAGGCAAGCGTAAGCCAGCTTACCCTGACAAAAAAGAGGCGCGAACCTGTCCAGAATCGCCTTGTTGCCGACGGCAGCGGCCGGTCCCGCGCCTGCCGTATTCGAGCAAGCTGACAGGGCCATGCCGGCGTCACCCTTAGACAGCTCCTCGGCGATAATGGCCATATTGGTCATGGAGTGGATGCCGCCGCCGCCGTATTCCACCGGGTATCCGGATGCCTGAATTCCCATGTCAACGAGCTTTTGGTGGACTTTCTCAACCAGACTGTAGTCTTCCTCCAGTTGCCTGGTAATGGGTATAATTTCTTTTCTGGTAAAATCCCTTAGAGTCTGCCGCAGCTGGCGCTGTTCCTCGGTCAAGAGATGCTCTAAATGCATTACTGCCTCCTTTACAAATCCTTCCTAAATTTCCCGCAGTTATGATATCTTCGGCCAGTAAAGGATACGCGCTCCTGTAATAACTTACACCCTATTTAACTAATATATTTCTTCGCCGGACAGCATTATCACGTCTTTTGCCATCGGGCCGAATTTCTTTAAGAAGTCCTGGTATTCCTTCGTTGGGGCGGCTTTCTGATTGAATTCGTCAACGCTGGTTACGTGCACAATACCACAGTACTTATAAGGAATTTCGCCCGTCTGGGAAGCCGTTATCTTGACCAGCTCGTATTTCTTGACAGAGGGAAGGCTGTCAATCAGGGGGCCTTTGTCAGTGGTAACGTACTCTTTGAATTCCTCATCGGTTACATTGTCCGCCAGATTATAAAGAATGATTCGCTTTTCCATTTCCAATCTCCTTTTTTATTAATACTTGACCAAACGTATCTTACGCTGAAACACCATAATACGTAAAGTATAAAATTGCTAACAGGTTAATGCAGCCAGGGCATTCTCCCCGGCGATACGGCCCGAGTTAACGGCAAAGCCGAACGCGCTGGCACTGAGTTCGCTGCAATAAACCTCGGATTCCCACCCGCTGGTAACGACACCGGCAGCGTAAAGTCCCGGAACAGGTTCGTTCTGATTATCCAGGACCTCCATACGCTGGTTTATCCTGATTCCTCCTATCGTATCGAGAAGGACGGCCATACCCTTAATTGCGTGATAAGGGGGACTTTCCAGCGGCAGCAGGTACTCAGGCTCCTTGGTAAAAGCTCCATCGTATCCCTGTTTACAGTAATCATTGTATTCGGCGATGGTATCCTTAAGCACTCCGGGGTCGGCGCCTATCCACCCGGCTATCTCTTCCCAGGAACCGGCTATTTTCACCTTATCTTTCTCCGCTTCCGCCTGCAGCACTTTTTGCAGCCCGGGTACGCCACTTCCACGGCGACCGAGCATGAACCCGTTTTTCTCACAGAAGTCCCTTATCCGCGTATCCAACAGGGTATAGCAGACCTGCTCCGGCTGCCGGAGTATCGCGTTAACACTTTCAAAGACATGGTAGCCGGTGGACTCATCGGTGAATCGTTCTCCCTTTTTATTTACCCAGATTGTGGCCGGTTCTCTCTCCAGAGCCATCAGGGGCCAGGTATAAAGGTCGTACCGGGGGCCTTCTTTTACTACCGTGGCGAAATCCTCTATGGCGGCTCCCGCTTCTGCCGCCAGCCGGATACCGTCTCCTGTGAGGGGCAGACCGCTCAGAGTCATGCCTTCGTAGGAAGGAGGAAAGTATTTCCGTAAAAGCTCATGATTTCCACAAAAGCCGCCGGTGGCGATGATAACCGCCCCGGTTTTAATTTCCATTTCCTCCCCATCCCCGGTCGCCAGAACACCCGCAATATTCCCCTCCTCCCCACGCAGTATCTTTTTCACACCGGTGTTGAGTAACAGTTTGACTCCCATGTCCCGGCATTGCCCGGCCAGGACCTGTATCAGGCGGGCGCCATGCCCTTTAGGGTTGTGCTGGACCGGCGCCGTCTGCTCGGGATAGAGTTGGACAAGGTCGAATTCCAGTCCTTTATCTTCCAGCCAGCGAATGGTATCTCCCGATTTGTTGATAAAAGCGCGGAGAATCTTCGGGTCTACCTGTGTCCAGTGGGCCCATTCCATAGCCCTTTTAAAGAGATAATCTCCATCGGCGTTGATTCCCCGGCGCTCCTGGACGGGGCTTCCACAGGCAAAAAGGCCCCCGGCCAATGCCGAAGTTCCGCCCGGTCTGTCCCGCTTCTCAAGCACTACGATGTCCTTGCACCCCTTTTCGGCAGCCGTCAGAGCCGCCGACAGACCGGCACCGCCACCACCGATAATTACCAGCCCCGCCGTGAGAGTCTCGGTTCTGTTTTTATCCGTTGAAAACATCAAACGATAACCCTAAATAAGTTCCGCCAGTTCGACTTTGCTGAATCTTTCCGCCCCCGTATCCGTAATCAGGTAGGTATAGCCCATGCCGCAGGCATCGCCGCCGATTTCGGTCATAATACTGGGGTGAACGGCCAGGGTCATACCCGATTCGAGTGTTATGGTGCTGGATTCGGTAATCGACCAGAAATCGAGGGCATCCAGACCTATAGAATGGCCGGGACGCAGGGGCGAAATGTAGCCGCTTGCTTGAACCGTATTTACCAGCATATTGTACAAATCGGCGACTTTTGTTCCCGGTTTTAATATCTCCAGCACGGCGGCGTTTGCCCGTTCCCAGACGGATACCATTTTCTTTATTTCAGGAGGGTATTTACCTACCGGCAGGGTTACCGGCAGCTGGGCGTAATAACCATCGTAAGCCGGCGTAATCTCCATAAACAATGTGTTGTTTTCTTTCAACCTTTCCCCGGTGGGGGAGAAAGTCATGTTAAGTCGCGAGCCTGAGGCGTCGATTAAATCGAACGAATATTCACAACCTTTTTCGTAGATAGCCTTCTTAACATGGCCGTAAATTTCATAATCGCTGAGTCCCGGGCGGACCAGGTTCCTGAGCATGGCGTAAACATCATCCGCAACGGCGGCGGCTACCCGCATTTTCTCTATTTCTTCGGCGCTCTTAATCGAACGCAAGTCCTCGAATATCTTAACGGAATCTACGAGCTTAACCGGGAATTTTTCTTTGACGGCCAGATACATCGGCGCCGGGATACAGTTCATACCGATAATACCGATACTGTTACCCTGGAAAAAACGGGACATATCCCTGACGGCTTGCTCTGCGGGACTATCCGTCCCCCGCAAATCTAGCAACTCGAATGCCTCTACCGTTTTGCGGATTTTAGGTGAAGCCGACTGTCCTGGACTCGTCAGAAAAACGGGCTGTCCTTCCGAGGGGAAAACGCAGCATCCTCCCCTCCCCGAACCCGTAACGTACCGGATATTCCCGCGGTTGAAATCGTCGGCGAGGCCGATAATCAACAGGCAGTCCAGGCTGTCCCGCTCCATCCGCCGTCTAATTCCGGCATAACGCCGCTCGTATTCCTGTCGCGAAATACTCATCTCAGTGTTACTCTAAGCGTGTCCACCGTCGACAAGATAGGTCTGTCCCACAATCTGGTTGGCCAGGTCCGATGCCAGATAGGCGACCATGTTGCCGACATCCTCGGGCGTGGTGGACTTCTTCGTCGGCACCGTGGCTACGGCGCGGTCTATTTCGCCCGGAGGGAAGTTGCCGGTAACCATGAAGTTGGTATCCCCGACTCCCGGGGCTACGGCGTTCACGTATACACCGAAAGGTATTACTTCCTTGGACAATCCTTTCGTGAAGGCGATAATCGCCGCTTTGGTAGCGCCGTAATGAACGCACCGGGGCATGCCACTGATGCCGGCGCCGGACGTAATGTTAATTATCTTGCCGCTTTTCCGCTCCAGCATCTGCGGCAGGACGGCCTTGGAACAGTGGAAAACCCCGTAGATATTGAGATTTATAACCTTCTCCCAGTTCTCTTCCGGCGTCTCGACAAAAGGCGTCGGCGTGGTGGTACGGCCGGCGTTGTTCACCAGGATATCTATCCTGCCGAATTTATCCAGGGCTTTCTTCACCATGTCCTTTACCTCGGCGATTTTGGTTACGTCGGCTTGAATCGCCAGGGCTTTACGACCGAGAGCCTCGACTTCGGCGGCCGTCTTCTGCGCGCCTTCGAGGTCAATGTCATTCGCCACGATATCGCATCCGCATTTCGCCAGGGTCAGGGCTATGCCCCTGCCAAATCCCACCGGACTGCCGGCCCCGGTGACCAGCGCTACTTTGTTTTCCAGGCCCAGTTCCATCTTGTCATCTCTCCTTTGCTCGATTGTATTTTTACTTTTCTATTGATTCTTTCAGCGCATCGATTTGCCGTTGCAACCTTCGCTGCTTCCGCTGCAGGAATAATATGTAGCCGAAGACAAAGGCCCAGATAACGCTATAGGCCGCTAAAAGATACCCCAAATTCTCCATAATCGGTTACCCTCCTATTCTGCCTTCATAATCCTCAAACGCCTGATTTCCGCCTCCATGGTCTTCAGGCCGGCGCTCCGTATAACCAGCAGGACATACAATACGGTAAATGCGGCAATGCACACCATCAGGGTCATGAGCATTGGTGTCGTTAATCCGCCTTCAAAGATAATGGTGGTGGGATGCTGTGTTCTCCAGAGATTCACCGTCAGAAAAACAACCGGCACGTCGATGAATCCAACGATGCCAATCACCGCGCCGTACCTGGCGCCTTTTTCCGGCTCGGTGGCAAGGCTGCGCACCAGGAGATAGGCAACATATATCAGCCAGAGCACCAGCGAAGTTGTCAGGCGGGCATCCCAGGTCCACCAGATTCCCCAGACCGGCTTCGCCCATATGGGCCCGGTAATCAGGACCAGAGTGGTGAAGACAACCCCGACCTCCGCAGATGCGCAGGCGACAGCGTCCCATTTTTCCTGCCGCTTCCAGAGGTAAAGAATGCTCCCGATGAAAGTGACGAAAAACGCCAGGAAACTGACCCAGGCTACGGGCACGTGGAAATAAAATATACGCTGTATTATACCGGTATGTTTCTCGGTGGGCACATAGACGAAGACCATGTAGAGAGCGGCTATCATCAGGGCGAAGCCCAGTCCCCACAATATGCCGTTTCTCAGGGCATGATTACCATTCATAAAAACTCACACTCCAATCGGGGAGTTAGTTACTCCTCCACCACAAACTCAAAGACAAGGGTAGCCGCTACCAGATAAATAATATCAAAGGCTATCATTATTTGCAGCCATGTTAACATGTCTCCCCATGGCGCGCCAGCCAGCACCGGCGCGGTAGCCTTGACAGCGGACACGATTACCGGCACGACAACGGGTAGAAAAAGTATCGGGAGCATGATATCGCGCGCGCGGGTGTTCACGGCTAAAGCCGAAAAAAGCGTGCCCACGGCTGCGAAGCCGGTAAGCGCCAGGACAATGACAAGGGCAAGCCTGGGTAAAAAGATAGGCAGGTTGAAAAGTGCCAGAAATATCGGCGTTACCACCACGGCCACGGCCAGCATGAAGGTGAAACTGCCCGCCAGCTTCCCCCAGTAGATGACGGCACGGTCCACGGGACAGAGCATCAGCCCTTCCAGACGCGAATTCTCCTTCTCCACGGCGAAAGTACGGCTGAGGCCGATTACCCCCCCGAAGGTTAAAGCCACCCATAAAATACCGGGAGCCGTCATTTCCGTCACGTCGATACCCGTGCCGAAAGCGAAGCTGAAAATCACCAGCACCAGCAGGGCAAAAACAAGCACCGAGATGATAATCTCCCTGGTCCTGAACTCCATCAGCATGTCCTTCCAGAATATGACGAATATTTTAGTAAACGCTTTGTTCATCTGCCTGTTTCCGTGTACCGGTCGTAGATTTGCCGGAAATCCGCTTTACTCAGTTCCTCCCGCGAAGCCTGATAGACCACTTTACCCCGGTCGAGGATGGCGATACTATCGCCCAGTTCCACTCCCCGTTCCAGGTTATGAGTGGTCATCACCACCGTCCGGCTGCCGGAATTGATGTTACCCAGAATATCGCTCACCATGGCACTGGCATGCGGGTCGAGCCCGACATCCGGCTCATCGAGGAATAGAATCGAAGGGTCATGGATAACGGCGCGGGCAAAAGAGGCTCTCTGCTGCATACCCCGGGAGAGCGTGCCCGCCCGGTCGTGGAGGCGGGACTCAAGCCCCACCCATGATATCACCTCACGGATTCGATTTTCTAAATCGGCGACATCGTACATCTTCCCGTAGAATTTAAGGTTTTCGTAAACGGTAAGGTTGTCGTAAAGAAAGGTCTGGTTACCGACCAGGCTTATCCTGCGCCTGATTTGCGCCGGTTTATCGCGGATATCGATGCCGTCCAGCCGCACGCTGCCGGCGGACGGTTTAACCAGAGTCGACAGTATTTTTAAAAGAGTGGTTTTGCCAGCGCCGTTGGGACCGAAGATAACGAGACACTCACCCCGACTCACCGTCAGGTCGACACCCCTGAGAGCGCGCTGTTCCCCGAATGTCTTCTCCAATCCCCGGGCTTCAACAGCCCGGATGGAGGAATTCGGAATGTCCTTATTCATCGGTACCCGCTTTCCTCGTTCTTCTTATCACATAAACGGCTATACCGGCAACTACGACGGCTATAATTATCCACAGGATATAAAGGGGGAAACCGCCGCTGCCGGATAAATTGGAAAGACGGACATTTATCACCTCGTCACGGGAGAGATTCTGTCCCTGAAAATAGAGATAACGTTCGCCGGTATCGGTAACGACGGGCTCGACCGGGGCCAGCCGGCTGACGGCAACCTCGACACCATCGTCTTCCACCATGAGTTCGAGTATATCCGTCGGATAATTGATTACCATGGCTATATCAAGCTCATTTGAATCCGTCCTGGCCAGCCTGTAGGAGTAGAATAGCTGTCTCTCACCCGGGGGAAACGCCACGAGATAGGCAACTCTGTTATCGTCCAGAAGCCGGTAATCTACCATCATCTCCTCGGGAGCTTCAAAGCAATACGCCCCCTGAGGTAACCGGAAAAACAAAACGCCGTCCGTCCCCACGTATGTCCTGTCGCCATCATTAACCAGCCAGTAGACTTCGGTTAAGAGCAGGCTTTCTTCTTCGATATTTATTATCCTGCGGGTCAGCCCGACTCTTATCTTCTCATCGCTGGCGGTCGTATCACAGACCCCGACCTCGATATATGCCGTCGTCTCATCAGGCTCAAAAACAACCGGATAGTAATAATCGACATCCATGTATCTGGCCGATACCAGGTAGGTATGTTCCATGTTAATACTATCGAACTGAAATATCCCTTCGCTGTCCGCTACGGCAGTCCTTGTGTCCGACAGCAGCCCATCAATATAGGTTATCAGGGAGATTGCCACTCCCCCCACGCTGCCGCCGCCCTCGGTACCGTTAATTACCTGACCGTAGACGATTCCCTCGAGCGGTTCCTGGGCCAGAGCCCCTGCCGGCAGTCCTGTAAGCAGCAAAACGGCCAGGATGGCAATAAAAATACGCATAACCTATCCTTTAACCCCGGACGGCTGCTTTTCCTTCCAGGTAATAGCCAGGACGCCCCCTATAAGGAAGAATGCGCCTCCCGTCCATATCCAGACAATCAGAGGATTCACCAGAATCCGGAAAGTAGCTGATTTATCTTCGGGGTCAAACCCGGTCCAGACCAGCGAAATGAATAAGTCTTCT
>JAUWGD010000115.1 GCA_030606585.1 Dehalococcoidales bacterium
GGAGAGCAGTGTCGCCTTTTTCCAGGTGCACCCCGGCGCCATCTATTTGCACCAGGGGGACTCATATCTTATCAACAAGCTCGATTTAACCAATCATGTCGCTTATGCCGAGCCGACCCGCGTTACCTACTATACGGAGACCAAGGAAATCCACGACCTGCGTATCGAGAAGGTGAGGGAGAGCCAGGAAGCAGGGGCGGTGAAAGTGAGCGTCGGCGATGTTCAGGTGACTATCGACGTGGTGGGCTTTAAAAAGTACCGCCAGTTCAGTGAAGAAGTCATCGGAGAGGAGCCTTTAGACCTCCCCACCATTACCTTCCCCACAGTCGCGTTATGGTTCGACGTGCCGTCCAGAGCCATATCCCGCATCGCGGAGAAGGCGATGGACTTTGCCGGCGGACTCCATGCCGTCGAGCATGCCGCCATCGGTATTTTACCCCTGTTCGCCCTGTGCGACCGTAACGACATCGGCGGCGTTTCCACCCCCCTCCACCCCGATACGGGTAAGGCGCAGGTATTTATTTATGACGCCTATCCCGGCGGCATCGGCATCGCCGAGAAGGGCTACGAAATGATAACGGAGTTGTGGGAAGCTACCCGTAATGTCATTGCCGAGTGCCCCTGCGAGGACGGCTGCCCCTCCTGCGTGCAGTCGCCCAAGTGCGGCAACAATAACAAGCCTTTAGATAAAGCGGCAGCGGGGGTGATACTGAGGGAGTTGGTGAAGAGTTAAGCCCCCCGTTCTTATCTTTTCCCACCCAAACCGCCCCAGAAATCCCTCTCATTCTCCCTTTACCAAAGGGAGAAGCTATTTTATTTCCGCTCCCTTTTAAGTTTCCCCCTTGGTAAACGGGGGATTAAGGGGGATTTTAATTCCCCACCCCCAGTGGAGCGTCTAAGTGGGGTGAAACCCCTCTTTCTTTATTTCCCCCTTCCCTCTCGCCTGCCAGAGAACTTGTTCGGCGAGCAGGTCATCAATACCCAAGGGAAGGGGGTTCACCCTGAAGGGACACAGGAGTTCACCCAGAAGAGTTCACCCTGAAGGGGATAGGTTCACCAAAATACAGGGGTTCACCCAGAAGGGTTCATCCTGAGGGGGTGAGGTTAATACTAAGTGGGGCTATTAAGCACTCTTGAAATTATTACTCTTAACTATTACTCGACTTAAAGTCCAGTATGTTGAGCCTGAGCTGCTCTTTACCCTGCCATCGGTCGATTTCCAGGTTGTAGACGATATCCAGTAGCGTTGACGTTTCCGCGGTATGATTGGCCAGTCGGAAGGCCACCCCGTCCCAGACCGTGCCTCCCTGCCTGAGCTTCATCCGCAAATGTTCCCCGGTATTGCCCATGGTACGCCGCTCCAGCACCTCCACCCCCTCGCTCAGGAAAGTCGGCACCGGGTTGCCGATTCCGAACGGCGCCAGCAGCTGTGTTGTCTCGTAGGTATCCCCGCCGAGTTCCGGTAAGGTAACCAGGGCGTCGATATTCAGGTGGGGACGGAGTTCCACCTCTTCCAGTTCCTCGGCGACAAATCGCGAGAGTTCTTCCTCGAGCTGCGGTAAATTACTGGTAGGCAGGGTAAATCCGGCGGCGGCGGCGTGCCCGCCGTAACGCGAGAAAAGGTGGTTGAACTTGTTCAGGGCGGCGATAATATTGAATTCCGGGATGCTGCGGCAGCTGGCATGACTTACCTTATCCGCCGTATGTATCACCACGGACGGATGATAGAACTCCTCGGTAAGCCGACTCGCCACCAGGCCGGCGATGCCCATGGGGTACTCTTTATCGGCGGTGAGCAGCAGCGGCGGCAGCCCCCGGGCGATTACCTGCTCCCTGGCTCTGGCCAGCGTCGCCGTGGTCAATTTCTGCCGTTCCCGGTTTGTCTTCGCCAGCCATACCGCCAGCTCCTGCGCTTCCTGTGGCGACTCGGTTATAAGTAAATTGTAGCCGATCAGGCCGTCGGCCAGCCTGCCGGCGGCGTTCAAACAGGGGCCGATGACCCAGGAAATACTATCCGCATCGAGACTGCCCGCCTCAAGTCGGGTCTGTTTTAGAAGCTCTCTAATGCCGAGTCGAGGATTGGCATTCATGTGTTTCAGGCCTTCTACTATCAGGTAGCGGTTTTCAGCCAGCGGCGGCGACATGTCGGCGATGGTGCCGATGGCTACCAGGTCGATAACCTTTTCCAACAGTTCCTCTCTACCGACGTTCCGGTACAGCGCCTGGAGTAATTTAAAAGCCACCCCCACCCCCGCCAGCTGCGAGAATGGGTAGGCCGAACCTTCCAGCTTGGGGTCGATGACGGCTACGGCCTCCGGGACTTCATCAAGGGGATTATGATGGTCGGTGATGATGATATCCAGCCCCATCTTCATCGCTTTTTTCACCTCGGTCACGTCGGTAACGCCGCAGTCGACGGTGATTACCAGGCTCACGCCCTGCTCGTAAAGCCGCTTGAGCACGGCGGTGGTCAGCCCGTGTCCTTCCGTCTGGCGATGGGGTATATAGGGGACGGCCTTGCCCCCGAGGAACGATAAGCCCTGCACCAGGGCTGCCGTGGCGGTGATGCCATCGGCATCGAAGTCTCCGTAGATACCGACGGTCTCTCCGGAAAGCAGGGCCTGGTTCACTCTGGCTACGCCTTCTTCCATACCGGTAAGCAGGAGGGGGTCGCTCAAGAGACTCTCATCGCTGGCGAGGAATTTCTTAAAGTCATCCGGATGGGATATGCCCCGGTTATGGAGGAGCTGTACTAACAGATGAGGAAACCCTGAGTCGCTGACCATCTGTTGGTCGGTTACGGGTGGCAGCAGATTCCAGCGACTATGGCTCAAACTTATGCCTCAACGTATCTCCGTAGAATAAGCACCGAATTATGTCCGCCGAACCCGAAGGAATTGGTCAGTACCGTGTTAACCTCAGCCTTGCGGGCGACATTGGGTACAAAATCCAGGTCGCATTCAGGGTCAGGATTTTCGTAATTTATCGTTGGCGGGATAACCCCGTTTAAAATCGTCATGATACAGATAGCCGGTTCGATAGCGCCGGCGCAACCGATAAGGTGGCCGGTCATCGATTTGGTGGAACTGATGGGCACCTTGCGGGCGTACTCGCCCATGGCTGCCTTGATTGCCTTTGTCTCCATGGCATCATTAAGCTGGGTGGACGTGCCGTGAGCGTTGATGTAATCGATTTCTTCCGGCTTAACGCCGCTCCTTTTCAAAGCCATCTGCATCGCCCTGGCGGCTCCCTCACCGTTTTCCAGCGGCTGGGTGACGTGGAACGAGTCGGCGGTAGCCCCGTAGCCTATAATTTCCGCCAGAATATTGGCTCCCCGGTTCAAGGCGTGTTCCAGGCTTTCCAGGATGAGAACGACCGCCCCTTCGCTGACGATAAAGCCGTCGCGGTCCTTATCGAAAGGACGGGATGATTTTTGCGGGGCGTCGTTCCTGGTTGACAGAGCCTTGAGGGCATTAAAGGCGGTGATACCTACCGGGTTTATGATGGACTCGGTGCCGCCGGCTATCATCACCTGGGCATCGCCGTGCTTGATATATTCATAGGCGGCGCCTATGGCATCCGAGCCGCTGGAGCAGGCTGATGTGATGCACAGGTTCGGCCCTTTAACTCCCAGCGCAATTGATACATGGGCGGCGGCTATATCCGATATCATCATCGGTGCCAGGAAAGGGCTGACTCTATCCGGCCCCTTTTCCAGCAGTACCTGTATCTGTTCGAACAGCGTGGTCAGGCCGCCGATACCGCTGCCGATAAACACGCCGATTTCGTCCTGGTTGCTGTTATCGATTTGCAGGTCGGACTGCTTTACGGCCTGGATGCCGGCGGCAACCGCCAGCTGGGCGAAACGGTCCATGCGGCGGACGTTCTTGCGGTCGATGTAGTCGGTAGGCTCGAATCCCTTGACCTCGCCGGCGAATTTAGTCTCCATATTCGAGGCGTCAAACAGGGTTATATAATCAATGCCGGGTTTACCGGCGACGAGATTATCCCACGTAGCGGCCATGTCCAGGCCCAGCGGGGTCAGAGCCCCGATACCAGTAACTACAACTTTATTAACTTGATTATTAATTGTAGTAATCTCCTTTTTTTATTGAATGGGGATGAAATTCCATGGTGGAATTTCACTTATTGTTACATATTTAGAGGTTATTTTCAAGTCCGGACGTTTTTTTGACCCCGCGGGAACGGTAACAGTATAATATCTTACATTACCATTGAATATTGAAAATACAGTAAATGACTAAGCGAACGGAAAAACCCACGGTAGCCCTCGACAGCCTGGGCTGTAAGCTGAACCAGGCGGAGATACAGTCCCTGTCCCGCCAGCTTGCCGAAGCCGGCTATACTCTGGTGTCGCCAACGGATAAGGCAGATATCTATATTCTGAATACCTGCACGGTGACGCATGTCGCCGACCGTAAGTCGCGGCACATGCTGCGCCTCGCCCGCCGCAGGAACCCGGCTGTACGGCTGGTGGCCATCGGCTGCTATGCCGAACGGTCGCCTAATGAACTCGCCGGGATTGAGGGAGTCGAACTCGTCCTGGGCAACGACCGGAAATGGAATATCCTGGAATTGCTGGGCGATTCCGGCGGCCCGGGTAAGCAAACGACCATAGTCCCGGGTGAAAAAAGCCGCCGTACCCGTGCTTTTGTCAAGATACAGGATGGTTGCCGCAGCTTCTGCGCCTACTGCATCGTACCCCTGGTGAGGAGCCGCCTGGAAAGCGTGCCGGTAGAAAAGGTGACGGGTACGGTCGGGGAGCTGGCGGCGACCGGCTATCAGGAAGTGGTATTGACCGGCACGGAAATCGGTACTTATAACCGCAACGAGGTCAACCTTAAAGGGCTTCTGGAGCGGGTACTATCGGAGACACCCGTCGCCCGGCTGAGGCTCTCCTCCCTCCAGCCTCCGGAAATTACCTCCGAGCTTATCGGGTTGTGGCATGATTCGCGACTCTGCCCGCATTTTCACCTGTCTCTCCAGAGCGGCAGCTATGCCGTCCTCAAGCGGATGAAGCGGCGTTACACTCCCGCCGACTACCAGCGCGTGGTCGCTCTTATTCGCGACTTGGTGCCCGACGCGGCTGTTACCACCGATGTAATCGTCGGCTTCCCCGGCGAGACCGATACCGAATTTCAGGAAACTCTGGACTTCTGCCGGGAAATGCAGTTCGCCCGCATTCACGTTTTCCCCTACTCGCCACGTCCCGGCACCGCGGCGGCGACCATGCCGCAGCAGGTATCTGAAAAGGACAAGAAACAGCGCAGTCAGCAGATGCTCGCCCTGGCTAAAGAGAGCGCGCAGAGCTTTCAGCAGCAATTCATAGGAAAAACCATGGAAGTGCTCTGGGAGCAGAAAGCCGGAGGTATCTGGTCCGGCCTGACGGGCAACTATGTCAAGGTCTACGCCAGGAGCAACCATGACCTGGCCAATCGTCTTCTGCCGGTGAGGCTGGTCAGGCTTTACCGGGACGGGGTGTGGGG
>JAUWGD010000149.1 GCA_030606585.1 Dehalococcoidales bacterium
GGCGTCGGCAAAATTAACGAACGCGGCGCCGAGAGAGCCAAGGAAGCCGCCGATAAAATCATCGACGCCATCAGGACCACCAAGAAGTTCTTTGAAACGGATGCCTTCCTGCTTATCGCCGGCTCGGCGGGCGGTACCGGCTCCGGTGCCATTCCCGTGATAACCCAGCACCTGAAGGAGCGCTACATAGATAAACCGATATGGAACCTGATTGTCCTCCCCTTCGAGCATGAAGAAACGACCGAGGAGAGGACCGTTTTCAACGTGGCCACGTGCCTCAAGTCCTGCTATTCCGTCGCCGATTCTGTCTTTCTCGTCGATAATCAAAGGTACGTGCGGAAAGACTCGTCCATCCAGTCCAATATGTCCAAGATTAACAGCATGATAGCCGAGCCGTTCTATAACCTGCTCTGCGCCGGCGAAGAGAAAAAGTCCAAGTACATCGGCGCCAAGCTGCTCGATGCCGGTGACATTATCCAGACGGTGGTCGGCTGGACCATTATCGGTTACGGCAAGACCCAGGGTTCGCTGTTCAAGTGGCCTTCCGAGTGGAGGAGCGACTTCCGCAAGAAGGGTACCGAAATCCAGAAGGGTATCCAGGCTATGGACGAGGCCATCAGCGAGCTATCTCTCAAGTGCAACCCCGCCGATTCGCGGCGTGCTCTGTACCTGGTATCCGGACCCGCCAAGGAAATGAACATGGACATGGTCAAGGAAATCGGCGACTACATGAGGGATATCGCTCCCGAGGCCATTATCAGGAACGGCGATTACCCCCGGGAGAGAGGCCTGATCGATGTTACCATTCTCCTGTCCGAGCTAAGCGACGTGGAGAAGGTCAGGGACTACTACTTGAAGTCGACCGACCTTATCCCCGAGTTCAAGAAACGGCAGGAGGAAACCGAGGACAAGCTCAAGGCGCTGGATGACGTCTCCAAGGATATACCCTCGCTGCTGTAATATTAAGAAGTTTTCAGTAATTTAAGAGGGGCGACAGCCCCTCTTTCTTTTTAGCCACCTCCCCACCATCAGATATCTATTCCCACCTTTATCCTTCCCGTCAGGGTAGGACGGCCGCCCCGTATCATCTGCGGCTTATCCCGTATTTTTCCCTCACCCCATAAGCGGGGCGTCTAAGAGGGGCGAAGCCCCTCTTTCTTCATCTCCCCCTCTCCTGCTGAAAGCCTTGCCAGGAGAGGGGGACAAAGGGGGTGAGGTTATCAATAGGTAAGCGACATATATGTGAAAAAGAACGTCACCCAGCCTAAATATTTCTTGGGTAATAGCCCGTTTTAGGTTATAATAAGGGATATGGCTTCTAAGGTCTTTTATCGTAAATGGCGTCCCCAGCTTCTCGCCGAAGTAGTCGGGCAGGAACATGTCACCCGGACCCTGCTCAACGCGCTGGCCAACGAGCGTGTCTCGCACGCCTACCTTTTCTGCGGCCCGCGCGGCACTGGCAAGACCAGCACTGCCCGCAGTCTGGCCAAGGCGGTCAACTGCCTGACTAACGGCAAGGGAGAGCCCTGTAATTCCTGCGACATGTGCCAGGCCATAACCGAAGGCAGAGCTCTGGACGTTATCGAGGTGGATGCCGCCAGCAATACCGGTGTTGATGACATCCGAAGCCTTCGTGAAAAGGTAAATTATGCGCCTAATCAGGCTCATTATAAGGTCTATATCATCGACGAAGTCCATATGCTCAGTACCAGTGCCTCCAATGCCCTGCTCAAGACGCTGGAAGAGCCGCCGCCGCATGTTATCTTTATCCTGGCAACCACGGAAACCCATAAAATCCTGCCCACTATACTATCGCGGTGCCAGCGATTTGATTTCCACCGCCTCTCCCAGGCAGATATCGTGACCAAGCTGTCACGCATAAGTGAAAACGAAGGTATTACCATCGAGCCGGAGGCTCTCAAGCTTATCGCCCGGGCCGCCACGGGCAGCATGCGCGACGCCGAAAATCTTTTACAGCAGATGATGACCTATTACGGCAACGAAATTACCCTCCAGCAGGCGCAGACTCTCCTCGGCTACTCCGGTGACCGGCGTGCCACGGACCTGGTAAAAAACATCGTTAATCAAGACGTCGCCTCCGGAGTATCCACCATCAACGAAGTTAATAACGACGGACTCGACCTGCGCCAGTTCAATCGTGATGTGGTAGAGAGCCTGCGGGTACTCCTTCTGCTCAAGACCGGTTCCGGCGAATCTTTAGAACTTACCATCGATGATATTAGTGAGCTCAAGGAGCTGGCGACCATGGCTCCGCTTACCCAAATTCTTAAAGCCATCAAACAATTCGGACAGCTTGACCTGGGGCTGGACAACTATTCCACCCTGCCACTGGAGCTGGCCCTGGTTGACGGCACCCTGCCTGAGACGGAAGAAAAAGGAAGGCCTGTCCGCCAGCCTGCGCCGGAACCGCCGGCTAAAAAGACGCCCCCTAAAGCTGCCCAACCCGAGGAGAAAAAGGCAACCGAGCCGGAACCGAAGGTAGAAGAACCGGTTGCCAAAAAAGAACCTGTAACCGCAGAGGAACCTTTGCCCGCAGAGGAACCGGAACCTGCGACCGCCACCGGTATCGATACCGGTCCCCTGGAGGCCGGGGGTGCTATCGAACAACTCCAGACGCAATGGAGTAAGATGATAAACGAAGCGCCGGAAGGCATGGGCAAGACCCCGGCCGCCGCCCTGCTCCGGAGCGCCCGTCCAAAAGAAATTAATGACGATACCATTGTTCTATCCTTTAAATATCCTCTTCACAAAGAAAATATGGAGAAACTTGATAATCAAAAGATAGCTGAAAAAATCGTGAGCAGTTTCCTGGGGCGTTCCTGTAAAGTACGCTGTGTCTACGAACATGAGAATAATCACCTGGTGAAGGCAGCGTTGGCCAGGGGCGCCCAGCACGATAACGTGGAGGAATCATGAATAAATTTATGATGCAGCAGGCCCAGAAACTTCAGGCACAGCTGGTCAAGGCTCAGGAAGAACTGGCCAATCTTACCGTGGAGGCAAGCTCCGGCGGCGGTGCCGTAACGGTCGTGATGAACGGCCAGCAGCAGATACAGTCGGTGAAAATATCACCGGAGGTGGTCAATCCGGAAGACATCGAGATGCTTGAAGACATGGTACTGACCGCTGTCCGCGAAGCCCAGGTCAAGGCTCAAGAAGCCGCCGCTCAGAAAATGGGCGGACTCACCGGCGGACTTAAAATCCCGGGGCTAACGTAGTAAGGACAAGGAGAACCTGCATTGAATCAGGAACCCAACCCCGCCAGTGACGCCATCGGCAGGCTCGTGCAGGAGTTCAGCAAACTGCCGGGCATAGGGCCCAAGAGCGCCCAGCGCATTACCTTCTACCTCCTGCGCTCGTCCGAGGAAGAGGCTGCAGCCCTTGCCGAGGCGCTCCTCTCGTTAAAGCAGAGAATCAACCTCTGCTCTTTATGCTGTAACGTCACCGAGCTGGACCCCTGCCCCATCTGCCGTAACCCGCAGCGCGAGACCAGTCAGGTATGCATCGTGGAGCAGCCGCAGGATGTCATCGCCCTGGAGCATACCGGCGTTTATAAGGGACTCTACCACGTGCTCCACGGCGCTATCTCTCCCACCGAGGGCATCGGCGCCGACGATATCCGCATTAGCGAACTTTTAAGCCGACTTCAAAACAACACGGTTCAGGAGGTTATCCTGGCCACCAATACCAACCTGGAAGGCGAGCAGACCGCCATGTACCTGAGCCGGGTCATTACCCCGCTCAATATTAAGGTCACCCGCCTCGCCCGCGGCCTCCCCTTCGGCACCGAGCTTGAGTACGCCGACGACGTTACCCTGACCCGTGCCCTAGAGGGCCGGCAGGAGTTTTAATCCAGAAAAACCTATTCACACTACAGGGGTGTATAAATGGAATGGAAACATTTCAAGAATGAACTCCCCGACACAGAGTTAATCTCCATTTATGAGGAAACCGAGTGTTACTTTGAATTTTTTCCATACTTTGTCGAGGAGGTAGGGTATCTTCCTATTGAGTGCAGAGAATGCTACAAGGCTTTAATTTTTTGGTCCTATTC